>NZ_JBTYKD010000315.1:0-17630 GCF_054880495.1 Nostoc sp. | reverse complement strand
AGGGTTATTGTCATGAAAAATTACAAGCGTAGACACCAAAGACACTCCGCCTCTGGGCTTGTCGTTAGACATCGCCCTTTTCAAATGTACATCAGTTGACATCCTCCCCGCCGTGAACGGTCGGGGATTCCTAAGACTCACGACTTAGGTTTCTGTTTCATAGCAACCGCCTCCACCCCCTAAGAGGATTTGGTCTTATGTTCGCTCCACAGACTTCACGACTGCGTGTCCCGCAGCAACTTGAAAAAAACTTAATGTAAGCGGGTTTTGTAACTTAAGGATGTTTCCATTGCCTCTCGTTCTTATCCCAGTCTGCCGACATTTGGGCGCCGTCGATAGAAGACTATCGAAACTTTGGTTGCGGCGTTTCTGTCTCCGATGTCTGGGTGGGTCAACGACCACTTCTAACTCTACCACGATGCTTCTAAATATAAAGCCGGGAAACGAAGCACGGGGTTTTAAACCCATTTTTCTGATAATAGGACTTACGCACAAGAGATCCCCCAACCCCCTTAAAAAGGGGGCTTTTAAGGTTCCCCCCTTTTTAAGGGGGGATCTAGGTTTCAGGTTTTGAGTGCGTAAGTCCTGGATAAATTACTACTACTTGTGGGGTAGGCGACACGAGCGCCTGTGGTTAAGGGCGCTCGTGTCACCCACGCCACAATCAGTAGTTGGATATTTTTTTATTTGTCAGTCCCTTAGCGATCGCTTTTTTGGATGGAGGAATTATTTAATACACGTCACCAGAAAAACTCTATTTTCGACCCTTTTTGCGGTGACATCTACTAAGTGAACTCTATAGTCTCAACAAACTCTAAAATACTCTCCTTGATGTCTTCAGCTTCTTCTTCAACAGAATCGGGAGTTTCGCCGTTAATAAAGCTGTGCTGACTACTAACTATATACAAAAATTCCCCACTGATAAAGGTGAGCAGCCCTCGGTAAGCGTCTAATCTGATCGCAGTTCCATTATTTTCTTGCTTAGAAATTGTCGAACCTTTGGGCATATCGATTAACACGTAGTAAGCGCCTCGCAAAGTATCTTCCAGGTATTCAGAATACTCCACAGAAGCATCTGGTACATTAGTAAAAATCGCTTGGGGTACATACTTGGCTACTAAGATTGTTTGTAAATATTCTTCTTGCCCAACAGACTCCAGTTCCTCTAACTGTTCCAAGGGGAAAGGATAATAATCGATTCTCAGCAAAGTACCGATGTCATCGGAAAAGCCAACTACTCCTTCCTGACTTTGAATTCTACCGCCCTGCTGCGGATCAACCGGAATTGCTACCGTAAAATTACCTAAAGGTGATTGATATATCTGTTCAGTAAAATCTTCTATGACTACTGTTTCATCTTCGTCATCTGCATATTCTTCCTCTTCTGCTTCTTTAAAGGCTGCAATTACCTCTTTGATGATTTCCTCTGCTTCTTGATCCTCAAGTTCCAAGGCTGCTTGTAGCTTTTTGAGATAGGCTTGTTTCGATTTAGGGATGGCAAGTTCATCGTCTAAAAGCACTATTACCCCGGCTGCAAAACCATCCAACACTAATTCATCTGAGAGAGATACTTTGGCGACATTAAACAAAGGCCCTATTCCCTCTTCTTCTGCAATGCCTATGAGTCTATCAACTATTTCTGTGATTTCATCTTCTGAGTATTCCTCGAAAACCTCGAATTCCCAAAGGATACCTGCTAAACTTTCTGCATCTACATCTTCAATGGATGAATCAGCGATCGCCGTGACAGTTGCGATCGCCGCCACCGCTTCCTCTGCACTTAGTGATTCCTTTGATGTCTTTGGTGAGTTAAAAACCTTGTCATATTTGGTCATAATTGCTACCTGAATTAATTGCTTAATAGTAATAACAGATTGAAAGTGACAATGGTCAGTTTACCTTACTCAGTGCTGAGTCAGATAAAAGTACTCAGCAGCCTTGATCAATTGAGCGAATCTTCTAGAGAAAAAGTTGGCTAATATGTGGTTTAATCAGTATTGCTCAGGTGTAACGGAACCTTGTTGACTCTTCTAAAATCTGTTGTCAAATATACACTTAAACCCTAGTTAGGCTCAATATTTACCGCAGGTCACTTTGACTAGATATTGTAAATTTTTGTTATAGCGTTAATAATTGCTATATTCCTTTGTTTTTATCCTCTAGCAGATGAATTATATCTATCGATAGAATTATAAACTAGCTAAGGATAGATACCTACACCGTGGGACGGATGTCACAATACAAAAGTTTGTAGTAACACATAATACTCGAAAGATTATACTGTTGGTTCTACAAATATGAATTACATAAAATTTTGAGTTTTTTTATGGTACAAACCCCTCCATCTCAGTTTTCACCAGATCAATACAAAGTTGATTCTGCACAACAAAAAGTAGACGCTATTATAGAAACACCACCATCAGAAACTGAAATTGACCTAGAGTTTCTTTACACTAGAGATATTGAATTTCGTCAGGAAACAATTTACTTTCTTGTGGTCGATCGCTTTTATGATGGCGATACAGATAACAGCGAAGGTGCAAACTCAGAACTGTACGATCCAACTAGACAAGAGTGGGGTAAGTACTGGGGTGGCGATTTGCAAGGTGTGATTGACAAATTAGATTATCTCAAAAACATGGGAGTGACTGCCCTTTGGCTAACTCCACTATTCGAGCAGGTTGAAGAGTTATTTATTAGCAATGCGGCGATGCATGGCTATTGGACAAAAGATTTTAAGCGGATTAATCCTCGCTACATTGCTGAGGGAGAGAACCCTTCTTTAAACGCCACCCAAGAAGAAAAAAATACAACCTTTGATCGGTTAATTGCGGAACTGCACAAGCGGAATATGAAGCTGGTGCTAGATATTGTCTGCAACCATAGCAGCCCCGATACTAGCGGTAGCAAAGGTGAATTGTTTGACGATGGAGTGAAAATTGCTGACTTCAATGATGATGTCAATAATTGGTATCACCATTATGGCGAAGTGCAAAACTGGGAAGACGATTGGCAAGTACAGAACTGTGAACTATCTGGTTTAGCAACCTTTAATGAAAACAATACCGAATATCGGGAGTATATTAAGTCAGCAATCAAACAATGGCTAGACCGGGGTGTGGATGCACTGCGGGTAGATACTGTCAAGCACATGCCCATCTGGTTTTGGCAAGAATTCACTGGCGATATGACCAATCACAAACCAGATGTATTTATATTTGGTGAATGGATTTACAGTAATCCTAGTGACGATCGCTCTGTGGAATTTGTTAATCACTCAGGGATGACACTTCTAGATTTTGGCTTGTGTGTGGCAATTCGAGCCGCACTAGCGCAAGGTTCAGAAAATGGATTCCAAACAATTCAATACATTTTTGATCAAGATTATCGCTACAACGGTGCAACCGAGTTAGTCACCTTCATCGATAACCATGATATGTGCCGCTTCCAATCGCTGAACCCCGATCCAGCGATGTTGAAGCTAGCGATCGCTTTAATTATGACATCTCGCGGCATTCCCTGCATTTACTACGGCACAGAACAGTATCTGCATAACGATACTGATGGCGGTAACGATCCATATAACCGTCCGATGATGGAAAGTTGGGATACTGAGAGTGAGATTTATCGTTGCATCAGGCTGCTGTCTGGCTTACGGCGACTGAATCCAGCCGTGTCAATGGGTAGCCACTGGCAAAAATACTTAATACCCGATGTTTACTGTTATGTGCGCCGCTATCGTGACTCCCTGTGTTTTGTAGCTTTAAACCGGGGAGGAGAAGTTACCTTACCAGAAGTAGAAACAGAATTACCCGATGGCGAACATACCTGCGTGGTGACTCGCAACAAGTATGAGGTAAAAGACGGCAAGATTTATAACCTAGTATTAGAAGAACGGGGAGTCCTTGTTTTTAGCCGCGTTGGGGAACGGATAAAAGCACAGACAATTGTCCGCGTCCAACTGACTGGCGTGGATACTAAACCCGGTGAAATCATTGTGGTGACAGGGGATTGCCCAGAGTTGGGTAACTGGGATATCAGCAAAGCATATCCTTTAGAGTACATCAACTCAAATACCTGGTCTGCTGAGATTCCCTTTGATGAGAGTGCTGGTAAGCTGATTGCTTATAAATATGCCATGTGGCGGGAAGGGCGATCGCCTCTGCGGGAAAATCTCGTCAATCGCCGTTGGGTGATTGCCAAAGAAGGTACCGTTAAATGGCGTGATACCTGGGCATCGGGAAGAGAATCTTAGAAATTTCAGATAAACATGGAAGTGTGAAGGAGCAAAATTTTCATCTTTCGCACTTCATTGTTTGTGAATTGATAGCCCTTAAATATAGCAATCCTTTTGATTTCGTTCAAATTACAAAATTCAGATCCCCGACTTCTTAAAGAAGTCGGGGATCTCGTTGTTTACAAATGATTAAGTAAGGCTATACATTTTAGCTTACAGTGATCTGGATCACACCATTTTGGGAGTGAGAATAGATAATATCAAGCAGATAAATACCTAATAACTGTCAAAAAGAGGAGCTAAAAGATAATGCTTGAACTCTTACTAAAAAATCAATTAAGTGCTCCTAAAAAACTAGAATTTAAAAATGAAATTTTGGCACGGGTTCAAGGACGAAACCCAGAAGCTTTAAATACCGAAATAAATTTTTATAAAACTGAGTTACTTCCCTATTTTATCAGATTGAGCCAACAGAATCCCGTTTTCAGTGTTACAGAGCAATTACGACTCTTAGTAGGTGTTTGGACACCAATCTGGTCTAGCATATCGTTTCATGAAAGTTTACCGAAAAGAATCCAAGATCAGTGCTTCCAAATTTTCCAACAAGATGGTTACTGTGCCAGTGTAGCTCGTTATATACTAGGAAAAGAGTCATCTTTATCCCATAATTTTCAACAATCAAAATTACCAGCTTATGATTTCATGGTAATCCAGAAATATGAAGTTAAAAATGGGAAATGGTATCTTCAAAATATTGATAGATTTCAGGCTTTTAAAAATAGAGAAATTCCTCTAAGTTTAGAATCAGTCTACAGCTGGTTTACTAATGTAGTTAACACGAAAGTAAAACCGAATGCGTCAAAAGCTCTCAAGTTAGAAAATCTAGAGATAAATCGTGTTAATGAATTTAAAAAAACATCCTTAGCAACTTCTCAAGTATTTGAGCATTTATATATAGATAATGACTGGCGACTTGTGAAAACTCAAACGGATGCCTCACATCTACCAAGTTACACAATTGCTGTGAGGAGGCAATAATTGTAAGATGTCTACTACAGCATTGCATTGGGCGAAAATATGATAAATGTCGCTGAAAGCAGAGGGGATAACTGTTGATGAGTAAAGCAACACTCTACAATCAGGACTTTCTGCTATGGACACAACAACAGGCTGAGTGCCTAAAGAAAGGACGCTGGGCTGAGTTAGACATTGAACATTTGGTAGAGGAACTAGAGACTTTGGGTCGGAGTGAGCAAAAGGAACTTGGAAGTTATTTGCAGGTGCTTTTAATGCATTTACTCAAATGTCAATATCAACCAGAGCGAAAAACCAAAAGTTGGGTTAACACAATCTCAAACTGCCGAAACAAAATTCAGGATTGTCTAGAAGATACTCCTAGTTTGCAGCGATTTCTTGAAGACTGGGAGTGGATACAGAAATATTATCGCCGCGCCCGTCGAGACGCAGCAAATGAGACTCAAATACCAATAGAAATTTTTCCCCTTGAGTGTCCTTTTAGTATAGAACAGGTTATTGAACCCAAGTTTTTTGTCTAGTTATATCATGTCCGCTTGATTACTTAAACCCGAAGAACCCCACCCCACCAAAGCTGTGCTTTGTCTCCCCGGAGGGGATTAAGGGGAGGCTCTGCCGACTTGTTCGTGCAGCGTCTCCCCTTCTCCCAAAGGGAGAGGCTAGCGCCAAGGGAGAAGCATCTGGTGTGTGGGGTGAAATGACTAGTGTCGGGAAGGGGGCTGGGGGGTTAGGTCTTTCGTAGGCTTTTCCAGATGACGTGAAAAGCCAAATATAAGATCATGCGACAAAATCAAAAATCTAAAATTGAATATGGGCAAAATATACTAGTGGTTACATACTTACAAATTGAGTATAAACTTAAAAGGTAACATTTATGACTACAGTATCGACAAGCACTTTATCTCAATTTTCCAAAGAGCGATCGCTCATTCTCTGGTTTGATGAAGTTGGTATTGCTGATATCCCTGTAGTTGGTGGTAAAAATGCTTCACTGGGGGAAATGATTCAACAGCTAACGCCCAAAGGCATTAACGTTCCCACCGGATTTGCTACCACTGCTTACGCTTATCGTAATTTTATCCAATCAGCAGGCTTAGAATCAAAGCTACGCGAACTCTTTGCTGACTTGGATGTTGAAGATGTCAAAAATTTACGAGAACGAGGTAAAAAAGCGCGATCGCTATTAATCCACACCCCATTTTCTTTAGAATTGCGGGAAGCGATCGCCACAGCATATCATAGTCTTTCTGAACGATACAACGCAGAGACAGATGTTGCAGTCCGTTCCAGCGCCACTGCTGAAGACTTACCCGATGCTAGTTTTGCCGGACAGCAAGAAACTTACCTCAACGTTGTCGGTGTCGAAGGAGTTTTAGCAGCTTGTCATAAATGCTTTGCTTCCCTATTTACCGATCGCGCCATTTCTTATCGCCACACCAAGGGATTTGAACATTTTAGCATTGCTCTAGCTGTAGGCGTGCAAAAAATGGTGCGCTCTGACTTAGCAACCTCTGGGGTGATGTTCTCCATTGATACAGAAACCGGATTTAAGGATGCAGCACTGATTACAGCTGCTTACGGTTTAGGTGAAAATGTTGTCCAAGGGTCTGTAAATCCCGATGAATATTATGTTTTTAAACCAACTTTAAAAGCAGGTTTCCGCCCAATTATCGATAAAAAATTGGGCAGTAAAGAAGTGAAAATGATCTATGATGACGGCTCCAAATTTACAAAAAATGTGGCTGTTCCGGCTAGTGAAAGAGGCAAATTCGCCCTGAGTGATCAAGAGATTTTACAACTAGCAAGTTGGGCGTGTTTAATTGAAGACCATTATTCCCAAGTTCATGGCATTTACACTCCAATGGATATCGAGTGGGCAAAAGATGGGATTACTAACCAACTTTTTATTGTGCAAGCACGTCCCGAAACCGTCCAGTCGCAGAAGACGGGAAATGTGCTGCGGAGTTATCGGTTGTTATTGGGTGATAAAGAATGGGGAATAGGAAATGGGGAAAAATCTTCCCAATCCTCACTCCCATTCGGCTACGCTCACGGCAAGCCCACTTCCGACTCACCACTCACCCTTGTAACCGGACGTGCGATTGGGGAAGCCATTAGTCAAGGAAAAGTACGCCTAATTTTAGATGTTCAGAAACTCGGACAGTTCCAAGCCGGGGAAGTTTTGGTGACAGAGAGAACTGACCCCGATTGGGAACCAATTATGAAACGCGCCAGTGCAATTGTCACCAACTCTGGTGGTAGGACGTGCTTTGATGGAAAAACAAAGGTTTTAACTAATAAAGGTTTTATGACCTTGCGTGAGATTTATGAGCAAGGTTATGAAGGTTTGCTAACTCTATCATTAAATACCCAGACGAACAAAATAGAGTGGCAACCAATTCTTGATTCGATGAAAAGACAATCAAAAATGATTAGTGTCAGTGTCTCTCAAACAGGTAGAGTTACTGACAACTCGTTGCGCCTGACTCCAGATCACAAAATGATTAATATTAGAGATGGCGAATATCTAAAAACTGAAATTAAAGATATGCTTGCAGCCCAAGAAATGGTGGTAATAGCAGAAAAAATCCCGCAGTTAGATGTCCCTCAAAAAGAAAACATCAAGATGGCTTACTTCTTAGGGGGTATTCTCACAGATGGTTCGATTTATAAACGCCCTACTCCTGGAGAGGTACAGTTTATCCAAAAGGATACTTTGCCAAAGCAGCAATTTATAGCTGCTATGCACGAATGCGTAGATACACTTTACAATAAATCATTTGTCGCATATCCCAAAAAGCCCTCTTCTGGGTATATAAGAGGTCAATTAGTAGTAGGTCAAGCAACAGCTTACAGACTCTACTATAAACAAATAGCCTACGATTTGTACGACAAAGAGCAAAATATTGTTAGTATATTGCTCAACAACTCTTTGGAAGTTGCTTATAATTTCCTAGCAAGTGTAATTGATGGAGATGGCTGTTACTTTAATAATCGCATTCATATACATGTGTCAGAAGAACTTCTATTACAAGCTGTAATTGTCGCTTGTTTAAAAATAGGTACTGTTCCTCAAGTGACAAAAAATAGAGGAATACACAATGTACAGTTGGTTGAGAAATTAGTAGAAATATTGCAGTTTACCAACAGAGTTAAAGGGAAAGTTAGCGATAGAGTAATACAAACACGCTTCTTTGCTACCAAACAACTATTTGATGATAACACCACAGGACAGATAAAACTCAGAAGAGATAATAATTTCCTAATCTCTGACAAACAACTACAGAAAATTGGCAAATTCCATCAACTAATTGCAGGGAATGTTCGGATGCAACAAGTGGTTGCAGTTGATCAAGATACTCTTGATCATGATGTGTTTAATATTACAGTTGCTGAACATCATAACTATGTTGTATTCACCAACAAATATACACCAGTGATTGTCTGTAATTGTCATGCAGCAATTATTGCACGAGAATTAGGTGTACCTGCGATCGTGGGATGCGGCAATGCTACGGAAATCTTAAAACCTGGTCAAGAGGTTACGATTTCTTGCGCTGAAGGGGAAGAAGGAAAAGTTTACGCAGACTTATTACCTTTTGAAGTTCAAGAAGTCCCCTTAGAGAACTTACCCCGCACGCGCACTCAAATTTTAATGAATGTGGGTAATCCTCAAGAAGCATTAAGTTTATCGGCAATTCCCAACGATGGCGTAGGTTTAGCACGGACTGAATTTATCATCGCTACCCAAATCCAAATTCATCCAATGGCATTGATTCACTATGACTTGTTAAAAGATGAATTTGTGAAAGCTAAAATTGCTGATATAACTGCACTTTACGACGATAAACCCCAATATTTTGTAGATAAATTAGCCCAAGGTATAGGTAGAATTGCGGCGGCATTTTATCCTAAACCAGTGATTGTCCGAACCTCAGATTTCAAAAGTAATGAATATGCCAACTTATTAGGTGGGCGACAGTTTGAACCCCATGAAGAAAACCCCATGTTGGGTTGGCGAGGGGCAGCGCGTTACTATGATCAAGGTTACAGAGAAGCTTTTGCCCTAGAATGTCATGCTATCAAGCGGGTACGGGAAGAAATGGGTTTGACGAATGTGATCCCGATGATTCCCTTTTGTCGCACTCCCGATGAGGGGCGTTTAGTTTTGGCAGAGATGGCAAAAAATGGTTTAAAGCAAGGTGTTAAGGATTTGCAGATATATGTGATGTGTGAGTTGCCTAATAATGTGATTATGGCTGAGGAGTTTGCTGAGATATTTGATGGTTTCTCAATTGGTTCCAACGATCTAACTCAGTTGACACTGGGGATAGATAGGGATTCGGCGTTAGTGGCGCGGTTGTTTGATGAACGTAGTGAGGGTGTGAAGCGAATGGTAAAAATGGCCATAGAAGCGGCGAAAAAATGCGATCGCAAAATCGGCATTTGTGGACAAGCACCCAGCGACTATCCAGAATTTGCTCAGTTTTTGGTTGAACAAGGAATTGACTCAATCAGTCTGAATCCAGATTCGGTTTTAAAGACGATGCTGGAAGTGGCAAAAGTCGAGGGTCGTAATTCGTAATTCGTAATTCGAGTAATTTATGCCAGCTAGAGACCGTTACCACGAGAACTTGAAGAATGCTCTAATTAGGGCTTGCTGAAAAAGTCGTATTTAAGGCAGATCGAGAATCAATTAACAATGCTTGTAAGTTGGCATGGTTTCTGGGTCAGTAGTTATTTCCCAGTAAGTTATGGCTCTTTTTTTACCATAAACTATTTCCCTAATGTATCTATTTTCTGATTTCTCATTACTAAATGTTCTGTTAAATTTACACCACTTATTCGCCCTAACGCTCTGCCCTGCTGGAAGCCAGACTCCATGATTACTTCTTATTGCTCCGACATAATCTAATTTATATTCAGCTAGTTTTCTAATAAATTGGCTACTTTCACCATATAAACTATCTGCTAGTACTAATTTAATATTAAAGCCTGATTCAATTAATTCAGTAATAATTTCTGATGCCAACTCTATTTTAGTTTTATATTTATCCTCTGCTTTTAGTGTCCCTTTGGGTTTGAATACTTTTACAGTTAAAGGAAATGTTATATTCGAGTAAACTCCATAGGCATTGACTGCAAACGTTACCATTATCCACTTTCCCCACACTTCCTAGATATTGTCTTGCTACATAATCAGTCTTTTTACCTTTTTTTCTATCTCCTGTTTCATCTATTACTACTGTAATCGCATTTCCATCTACTGCTTTTTTGAGTTTATTTAATCTTCCTTGTTTTAGTTTATCTAATGACCAATCTGAATTGGCTAGAAAATGATGTAATGATTGTGCAGAGTTTATACTTACAACTTTCGCTATCTCTGGCAATGATTTTCTTTTAATTTGTGACATTATTCCCAGATGTAAATATTTGAAGCATTCATAATTTCTTACTTCTTTAAACAGGTCTTTATACTCTGCACAATATTCATCTATGGTAGCAACTGTTGGGTGAGCATAAGACAGCCAAATGTTTCAAGATTTGTAATTCTACATCCATTGCCCTACTTACCTTTCAGGGTTTTATTTTTTTATTCTTTTATTCAGAATACCCGGAAAGTGACAGAAGAGGGATAATTTGCAGCATTCTTACTGAACACACGAAAATTCCTTATTCTTATGGTGATATTCAGCATGAAACTATTTTTGATAAAGAACAGGATCGATATTTGGTGATGATTCTTGGTCGAGAACCAGTGCCTGAACTTTCTATGACTGCAACACGCCGCGTTCACGGCTGTCTGATTCACATGGATATAATTGATGGCAAAATTTGGATTCAACATGATGGTACTGAAGAGGGGCTAGCAATGGAACTAGTTAGGGCTGGTGTGGTGAAGGATCGCATTGTATTGGGATTTCGGTCTAAAGAACTGAGAGAAAATTCAGAATTTGCGTAGTTTACCGCCGCAGGCATCGCATAACCAAAGGTAGTTGAACTTCTGGATAACTGCCTCTAGCATAGCGATCGCCATATTTTGTTTGTGTAATTCTCTACATAACTTTTGACTACTCAACCATAAGTATCTTACTATTTTGCAGAATAGCAATTTAGTTGAGTTAAAGGTAAAATGACGATTCTGTTGGAAACTGAACGCTTGATTATTCGCAGTTGGATACCCGAACGCGATGCCAAACAAGCCTTTGTAATATACAGTAACCCTAAAGTTACGCACTTTCTCGGTAAAGCTTCTCGCCCCGCAAGCATTGAGTCACAGCGTCAGCGCTTGATTGAAGGTATCGAGCGATCCCATCAACGCAACAATGGTACTGGATCTTGGGCAATTGTCGAAAAAGAAACTACAACAATTGTGGGAACTATCCTTCTGTTACAATTACCCGACTCCGATAGTTTACCCACTCAAGATTATGAAGTAGGCTGGCACTTGAGGCAAGCTTCTTGGGGTAAAGGGTATGCAACAGAAGCAGGACAAGTGATGCTCAACTACGGATTTAGTGTTTTGAAATTGCCAGTGATTTATGCCGTAGTGAAGCCAGAAAATCATGCTTCAATGCGTGTAACAGAACGGCTGGGTATGAAACCAATAGGGCGGACAAACAAGTATTATGGTATTGAACTACTCCTGTTCCAACTAGATGCACCTGAAGAGTGGAAAGAAAGCAAGGGGGTAGAGGATAGAAGAGAATAACTCTTAACTAATGCCCAATGACTAATGACTAATGACTAATAACTAATGAATAAAAAGTGGTTCCGAATTGGCATGGCGAGTGTATTTCTTCTCTCACTTGCTTTACGGTTTTGGGGATTGGAGCGATTCAACACTCTGGTATTTGATGAAGTTTACTTTGCTAAATTCGGTAATAATTATCTCACGCATACGCCATTTTTTAATGCTCATCCGCCGCTAAGTCAATATATTATTGGTATCGGCATTTGGATTGGTAGTCACATTCCTTTTTGGCACGATAGGGTAAATGGCTTGACAGGTTCATTGCGATCGCCTTGGACTTATCGGTGGTTAAATGCCCTCACCGGCTCATTTATCCCTTTAGTTGTGGCTGCGATCGCTTATCAATTAAGTTATCGCCGTAGCTTTGCAATACTTGCAGGTTTGTTCACAGCTTGTGATGGCATTTTTCTAGTTGAATCTCGCTATGCTTTAAGTAATATTTATATCGTCATTTTTGGTTTGTTAGGGCACTGGTTTTTATTATTAGCATTAGATAACCAAAATCGGCGGCGTTCTTTTTGGTTAGTTTTTGCTGGCATTACTTTTGGTGCGTCAGTCGGTACTAAGTGGAATGGTTTATGGTTACTGTCAGGTGCTTATCTCATTTGGATAACAGCATGGATAATTCATTTGATACATTCTTTTTCTAACCCGAAACTCTTTTTTACATCCCCCTCATTGAATGAGGCAGAAGTTACTACTTATTCTTCCTCATCTCAGACACCGCTACAAAACTTAACTCAGCTAAACATTTTCCAGATGTTATTTTATCTAGGAATTATCCCAGGTTTTATCTACAGTATCATCTGGATTCCTCACCTTCAACTAGATAAAAGATATGGATTTATTGCAGTACATCAGCAAATTTTGAAATTTCACTTGCAGCTAGGTGGCAATAGTCCTAACGTGCATCCTTATTGTGCTGCTTGGTATAAATGGCCTTTGATGACTCGACCAATGGCATATTATTATCAAACGGCTGATAGTATCACCGAACCCTTACCTGTGATGGGGCCGCCTTTGCCTGCTGGTGCTGGAAAAGTTATTTATGATGTCCATGCAATGGGCAATCCATTTTTGTGGTGGTTTGGTATTGCGGCAATGTTATTCTTAGTTGGCATGCTGGTGTCACAAGTAGTGATTTTTTGGGTGAAGGAAAAGCGTTTTGCTGGAAGAGCAACTCTTAGTGTTGATACTTGGATTGGCTTGTATTTAGTTATCAATTATGTTGCTAACTTATTACCTTGGGTAGAGGTGACGAGGTGCGCTTTTATCTACCATTATATGTGTGCAGTAGTGTTTGTATTTTTAGCGATCGCTTGGTTTGTTGATCAGTGTCTTCGCAGTTATTATCAACAACTCCGAGCGCTAGGTGTCACCATTACTTTTATCATTCTGGTTGCTTTTATTTTCTGGATGCCCATTTATTTAGGTTTACCCCTCTCCCCTAACAGTTATAAGCTGCGAATGTGGTTTAACTCTTGGATTTAGATTAAATAGACCAAAAGCAACTGTTTCAGCTTTTCCAACGTGCGGACAATGTGGGACGCATTCCTGGTACTGGTTTGGGGCTAGCGATCGCTGAAAAGTGTGTCGAAGCACACGGCGGTGAAATTGTAGCCAATAGTCAAGTTGGAGTGGGCTACAACTCGTCACTTGAATGTCCCACAAGACATCATTATGTACGCCATTCCTCCATACACTCCTCAACTTAATCCTACTGAGTGTATTTGGCCAATACTAAGACAGCGATTAGCAAACAAGGTGTTTGATAACCTTGATGCTCTAGAGACTGCCCTAATTGATCGTTGTCAGTGGCTGATGAATAACCCCCTTTCTGTTGAGGGAGAAGTCGGATTTTCTTGGCTCTGTTCAATATAATCGAATGTAACAATACTATCTTTTGCAACTTGGTATAACTCCATATATTTTGAGTTATCCCTATTTTTCTGTAGGGACATATATCAGTTACTCAAGCTGTAAACTCTCGCATAGCAATTCAAATTTGATATCTCAGGGAACTTCGACCATTAACAAAAACATTTATGTCCCGAAAATATTGCCAACTGATAGAGGATATCTAATGTCTAGTTGCTACATATCAACTTTAAAAAACATATAAACTCTAAAATGTCAAAATAACAAGCAATATTTGCCATAGCTCTAGACGATATAGCAATCCTAAATCATTTGTGAAAAATCACAGTTGTTGATATTGTGAACAATGGGAGTAATAATATAGTGCATGGCAGTACAGATGGAAGAGTTAAGAGAATTCATTCAGGCGAACCCAGACCCCAGAGAACTAAAACGGGCACTAGCTGTACAAATGCTCATGCAAAACTATAAACATTCAACAATTGGACATATTTTAGGAGTGTCTATAGGCTTTGTAAACAAATGGAAATATATATTTGGAGAACAGGGTGTCGCCGGACTGAGGCTGAGATACAAAGGATCAAAAAGTTATCTTGATTCGACACAAAAACAAATATTATTAAGCTGGCTACAACAGAAGAATTACTGGCATTTATCAGAATTAAAAGAGTATTTATCAGATAATTTCGATGTACTTTTTGAGTCGAATCAAAGTTACTATGACTTATTGAAGCAGGCTAATATAAGTTGGAAGAAGACACAAAAAACTAATCCCCGTAAAGACCCGGATTTAGTTGCAAAAAAAAACTAGAAATAACAGCGTGGCTGACGGCACACCAGCAAGAGATAGTGTCTGGCGAACTCGTAGTTTTCTTTGAAGATGAATCAAGCTATTATGGGGAGATATCTGTGGTTATATTTGGGGAAACACCAAGGAACGGATTGAAGTTCCAGTTATCAATGAACGACAACGACAAACCTATTTCGGCGCTCTAAATTATTACACACAAGAGTTTTTAATTAAGCCTTGTAAAAAGGGTGATTCTAGCAATGCTCCGGCGTAGCCCGTCGTAGACATCGCTTTCGTAGAATATTTAGTTTCTCAGTACCCCAAAAGCCGTATTGCCTTGATTTGGGATGGAGCTAGTTATCACCGTTCCAATGAATTTAAAGCTTATTTAGATACTATTAATCAAGGCTTAAATGAAGATGAATATAAAGTTACTTGTATTCGATTTGCACCTAATGATCCAACACAAAATCCTGTAGAAGACATCTGGTTACACGCTAAAAACTTTATTCGAGAGTTTTATCACTTATGCAAATCATTTCCTCATGTCAAGAGATTATTTGAACTTGTTACACATCATCAAGTTTTTGACTTTCCAAAGATATTTATGTATGGTTCATTTTTTTCACAACTCATTTAGGATTGCTATAGCACTATCACTATAACTACTCATTATTCACAACTTCTCGCCTGACAAACAAAGCTCGATAAACAGGTTCACCCTTTTTTTGCGTACCTATTTCCCGTTCTGTAGGTATTGGTAGGGGGTTTTCGGCTAACCATTCTTCTGTACCAACTCTTTGAAAAGCTGGATTTTCAGCAAAGCGATCGCGCATTTCCACCGCGACAAATTCCATATCTGATTGCAGAAATACAACTCCACCAACCGCCAGATAATTAGCTAATTCTGCCACTAGTTCTGGTTGGACTACACGACGTTTAGCATGGCGGTTTTTAAACCAAGGATCAGGGAATTGAATTGTAACCCGTTGTAAACTTTCTGGAGGGAGAGAAGATAAAAGCGATCGCAGTGAGTTATTCGCATTACAAAATAAGTAGTGCAGGTTTGTTAAAGCCAACTCAGAACGTAACTTATTCGCTTCCACCACCAGAGGTTCCCGAATTTCCAAGCCGAGATAATTCCAGTTGTGTTCTATCTTGGCCATATTCACCAAAAACTGTCCCTTAGCGCAGCCAATATCTAAATGTAGTGGTTGATTTGGCTTTGCATAAATTTTTTCCCACTCAAGGGGACTTGCTGGTGTTTGATACTTTTTATTAAGTGGATTAACATGCTGGCGGACTCGGACTGTTGCCAAAATTTGCTCTCCTTTACGTGAAAATATCCTGTGGTGTCACATTAGAGCAGCAATTGGGGATTGGATTGAAAAAAACGAGCAAAATATTCATAATTAACGCAATGAGCGACTTATTTTTAGAACCCCGCTTCCATTCCTCTCCCCGTTGGCATCAGCCTGCCGTTAGGCAAGGCCACTAAACCTCCGCATAGGTTAAACCAAAAGCAAGCTTACCTAATTTGGATCATCAATTATTTCCGGTACTAAAGCTGGGTTACTTTTACGTTCTTCTACCGATTGCTCCCGAATAACATCGTCAATTTTCGCAGGGTGTTTGATTTTGTCCAGTACCTCTGGACTTAATTGTGATTCATCACCTTCTGGATTCGACTTTTCAGCTTGATTAGGAACTGTTTTCTTATTCATCACTATATTCCCTAAACTTATACCCCAAGCTTAAGTTATTCTATGGTGAGGTAGACACTATCTTGGGACTTAATTTCACACAGAGGTGGGTAAGAAAGGCGATCACTTCCTCTAGATCAAAGATAATTAACTACCCACACTTCTCTCCCTTGTAAGTATGGTCATAATTATCGGGACGCTGGCGGGATAGATTTTTATAAGCATTTTTCGGGGGTGCGATCGCGCTTTTGCTCAAATTCCCAGTTTCATTTATTGGCAAGCTGGTAATTTTAGTTAAGTAAGTGAATCGGCGATAAAAAACAAAGCTATGACTTACGCATTGACAGAAAATACCAAATATGATAAGTCGAAAAAACCCTACAGCACTTACCTAAAATCATGAGGTGCTAAATGATTATTAGAATTAACTTTGGTAGCTCGATTCTCTGTATACTTAATTTTGTTAATGAGTAGAAATCCTATACCATCAATATAGTAACAGGTGATCACTTTATAGTTTTCATGGGTTCGACCAGTAAAGTTGAAGCCCGTATTCTGTCGTAGTCTTTTTCAAAAATCAAAGTGGATTCGGATATTCAATCTATAAGAATCCTCGTCCAATTTTCACAAAAGCAAAAATATGCCAGGAAGTACATTAGCGAATGCTCAAAACATTGGTATTCTCAAATTTTTTAACTACAATGATGCTGTAGGAAATACAAATCCAGTTGATTACTACAAATTTTCCCTGAGTAGCACAAGTAATATTAGTTTGCTTTTGAGTGGAGTAACTCAAAACTCTGTTTATGCAGCCATCTATTACGATAGCAATAATGATGGATTGATTGAGAGTGGAGAACAACTTTACTCTACTTCTGCTTATAACGGTGGGAACGGTCAAATTAGTGCAACCTTGGGAGCATCGGGGAATTACTATGTTGGAATTTCACCCGGTACAAACGTCAACTCCAACTATTCACTACAGTTATCAGGCACATCTGCACCTCCTTCTATTGCTTCCGATCCTGGTAGCACACTCACCACTGCTTACAATATTGGTACTCTGACTGGCACTAAGACTATCAACGAATTTGTCGGCAATGTAGACACAGTTGATTACTACAAATTTTCCCTGAGCAGCACAAGTAATATTAGTTTGCTTTTGAGTGGAGTAACTCAAAACTCTGTTTATGCAGCCATCTATTACGATAGCAATAATGATGGATTGATTGA
>NZ_JBTYKD010000314.1:0-2119 GCF_054880495.1 Nostoc sp. | reverse complement strand
CCCTTTCCGATCCAGGTATCGACGACTACCGCAACGAATTGCTGTGGAGTCCAGAAAAGCCTACCCTAATGGATGCCCATATTGAACTTTGGCATAATAATCAACTATTGGATCAAGCAAAATCCTACACCGCAATGCGGACTGTGGGGATACAGCGCGATCGCTTTATGCTCAATGGTCGATCGCACCCGCGAACTAGGACTAAATCCCCAAATTCAGTACGTGCTGCCTTTTGAAAATAAAGGGGTAGAGGTGGGTGTAACATTGCACCATCCCCACGGGCAAATTTATGCTTATCCTTTTATACCGCCTGTTCCGGCGCGGATGCTGTCAATGCAGCAGGAGTATTATGAAAAACATCGGCGGGGTTTAATGAACCCTTACGCTCTGCACTCGGAGCTTTTATTGCTGAGACTGTCTACATCAGTCATTGCAATTTAATGGTAGAGGTCTACAATCATCCAAACGGTGCCAATCGAGAGGATGTTGTAGAGTTTTTAGATAAGCTAGAGGCTTTATTATTGTCAGATGACAGCTTCGATGCTGAACAGATTAGAAGAGGCATAGAAGGTATTCGGAATGATTACAAACTAAACATCGATTTGGGAGAACGAGTAGAGAATTATGAGCAATTCAAGCGCGATGTACAGCGCCTTAAAGATGTAGGCAAGATTGAAAGTGAGGAAAAACAAAAACAGGAGCATGATGAGTTTGGCAATGCCAAGAATAGTTTAGCTAGTCCTGTGATTGAAGATTCTGCCACAGTTAGTTCATTTTTAACCGAAGAAGTTGAGATCGAGGATAATTCCTCCACAATAAACTCAAAAGCGGTGAGCAGTGATAAAAAGGGTAGAAAGCCCAAAATCATTAAAACCGAAAATCAAGATGACTCCTAATCTTAAAAGTAGTTCATCTTTGATTATGCGCCAGCAGCCCAACAACTCTGGTACAGTGGACTGAAGAAAGTCACCTATGGTGTTGA
Source organism: Nostoc sp. (assembly GCF_054880495.1). Classification (NCBI taxonomy): domain Bacteria; kingdom Bacillati; phylum Cyanobacteriota; class Cyanophyceae; order Nostocales; family Nostocaceae; genus Nostoc; species Nostoc sp. Next base: position 1,137 of record NZ_JBTYKD010000314.1, on the reverse strand, counting down.
AAGGTTGCTAGCAGCCTTTCAACAGACTTATTAAACCAGTTTGCTTAAAAAAATTTGGGTTTAAAGACTGCTTCTGGCGTGGAATCATCATGTTAACGTGAGTTCGACGGGTTGAAAAAGGTACAAAAAAAGCTGAGACTGGAATAAGAAGAAAAATTCAAGGGTGTCTCAGCTAGATAGAAGACGTGTATTTAACTGCCCCTCTTTTAAGATGTTAAGCTAATACTGAGAACATATCAAAATATCAAGGATAAAATAATATGAAAGTCAGAGGAATAAAACGCGGTCAAAATATAGAAATATTAGAGCAATTAAATAACATTCCAGATGGAACAGAAATAATTATAGACTTAGAATTTATTGAAAAGGAAATATGCGAACCAAAAGTTAATTTAACACAAGAAGAGAGATTAGCTAAATTAAATAAATTATTTGGAGTGTGGAAAAATCAACTAGATTTAATAGAAATATTTGTAGAGGTTGACCAACAACGTCATACTTACCAAGGTAGAAGCATAGACTCAATTGATAATCAGGATAACGGCTAATGTATTTGTTAGACACTAACATTTGCATTGCACTTCTCAAAGAAAACCCCCAAGCAGTGAAAAAATTTAATCGCTACTTTAGCCAATGTTATCTATCAACAATTATAGTTGCGGAACTTTATAAAGGCGTTTACTATTCTCAACAGGTGTTCAATAATCTGGAAAATTTGCAGCAGTTTACTGATTTATTACCCATAGAACCATTTGACTTAGAAGCAGCTATTGAATTTGGCAAGATTCAAAGCGAACTCAAAAATATTGGTAAACCCACTGGAGAATTAGATGCGTTAATTGCTGCTATTGCTCGTTCTCGCAATGATATTCTCGTGACTAATAATATCAAAGATTTTAGTAATATTCCTAATTTACAATTAGAGAACTGGTTAGAAAATTAGATTTAATACAATTGATACACTGCTATATCAGGATTGTTGAGTAATTCGGCAGTAATTGCGATCGCTAGTGTACCATTTGGAATACCAACCTCAGACAGAAAGGTAAATACTACTGCTTTTATAGTGGTGGACGCTGGGAAACTGAGAACTACGGCGTAGATTATGGCATTGCTGACAACGTGATGGGGCCTTAC
>NZ_JBTYKD010000313.1:0-44728 GCF_054880495.1 Nostoc sp. | reverse complement strand
TGGGGCCTGGGGGTAATTTAATCTACCAGGCACATGGGTTCGACTTGGAAACAGATGCTCCAGTGGAAGAGGCACTTAATAAAGCCAATCCTGGAGACATCTTTCTTTTTGCTGCCAGTTTTCTGCTACGACCAGAGATTGTCTCTTACTTTGACTATCGTATCTATATAGATACAGATTTTGAGGTGGCCGAGCAGCGTGGGGTAGATAGGGATACAGCACGGCTTGGATCTTGGGAAAACGCAATTCGTCTATATCGTCAGCGATACCATGCCGCACAACGAATCTACTTTGCGGAATCTAATCCTGTGCAGTATGCCGATGCTTTATTGAAAAACAATAATTTGGCAGAACCGATTCTCTTCTTGAGAGCAAATAATCTGTTAAAAGGATAAACGTTTGAACCCAGTATCTAATGACGATCGCGCTTTTTATGAAACTCTTCTATACACCTAACTCGCCCTATGCACGCATTGCACGGATAGCAACACTAGAACTGAACCTCAGCAATCAGATCGAAACCCAAAAAGTCATTGCACGAGATCCGAACAGCGACCTACTGAATTACAACCCTACAGGTAAAGTGCCAACGCTAGCAACTGACGACGGATTTATTTTGAGTGAAACACGTATAATATGCGTCTATCTGAATCACTTAAATCCTGAGATCAAACTAGTTGCTGACATTTCTAATGGCTTTTTGCAGCAACTTGAAGGTATGACTGGCGGGTTCATAGATGGCATTGCTGTCTGGGTACGGGAGTTAAGGCGTCCCCTGAGTGAGCAGTCTTTTGAAGTGATCGAGTTTGAGCATGAGCGGGCGTTGAGAATTTTGGACTATTTCGAGAAGATATCAGATAAACTCGACCAAACTCCGAAACTTGCTCATATAACCCTCGCCTCTGCACTTGGACTAGAAATCCGTCTTCCTGATCTGCAATGGCGGCAGAAATATCTAAAACTTGCCCATTGGTACGATGAATTCTCTAAACGATCCTCCATGCAAGTAACAATACCAGAGTCCTAATAACTAACACTTTCTTGTTGCAAACAAGAGAACGAAAAAAGCATAAGTACGCCCTCGCAAATACAAACATGAGTACAAAAAAACAACTTAAACTCGGAGCATTTTTACCCGGTAGTGGTCATCACGTCGCAGCATGGCGACATCCCAACACCCCGGCTGATGGAGGTCTGAACTTCCAACATTACAAACACCTGGCACAAACGGCTGAACGGGGTAAATTTGATATGCTTTTCCTCGCAGATGGTTTAGCCGTCTGGGATCGAGGGCAAGGGACTGAGGCTTTTAGCCGTTCGGGACAATTCAGTGTCCACTTTGAACCTTTAACCTTGTTGTCGGCTCTGTCTGCGGTGACAGAAAATATAGGATTGGTGGCGACATCATCAACGACTTATGATGAACCTTTTCATCTCGCTCGCAAGTTTGCGTCACTGGATTATCTCAGCGGTGGTCGGGCTGGATGGAATCTTGTAACCTCTGCTGCTGAAGCCGCAGCGCAGAATTTCAGCCAAGAAAACCACCTAGAACACTCGCTGCGCTATGAACGGGCGAGGGAATTTGTGGATGTTGTCACCAAACTTTGGGACAGTTGGGAAGACGATGCTTTCCTCCACAATAAAGAGTCAGGTATTTACTTCGATGCAGAAAAGTTGCATATTCCCCACCACAAGGGTAAATATTTCTCGGTGCGCGGGCCGCTGAATGTGGCGCGTCCACCGCAGGGGTATCCAGTAATCGTACAAGCTGGATCTTCTGAGGCTGGCCAGGATTTGGCTGCTCAGACAGCAGAGGCGATCTTCACCGCTCAACAGACACTGGCAGAAGCTCAAGCGTTTTATGCCAACGTCAAGGGGAGATTGGCTAAATACGGACGTTCCCCTGATCATCTCAAGATTATGCCAGGGGTATTTCCGGTAATTGGTAAGACTGAACAGGAAGCTAAGGATAAATATGAGCAACTTCAGGAGTTGATTCATCCCCTGGTAGGATTAGGGCTGCTTTCTGGGCTAGTGGGTGGTCATGATTTGTCTAAGTATCCCCTAGATGGGCCACTGCCTGATCTGCCAGATACCAACGGTGGCAAAAGCCGCTTGCAACTGATCACCGATCTGGCCCGCAGAGAGAATTTAACAATCCGGCAACTGTATTTGTGGATTGCAGGAGCGCGAGGACATCGAACGATTCTCGGAACACCAGAACACATTGCCGATCAGTTAGAAGATTGGTTCGTCAATGGTGGAGCTGATGGATTCAACATCATGCCGCCGTGGTTGCCTGGAGGTTTAGATGAATTCGTGGATTTGGTAATTCCCGAACTGCAACGCCGAGGAATATTTCGTACTGAGTATGAAGGCAGTACTTTGCGTGAAAATCTCGGTTTGCCCCGTCCGGTAAATCAGTTTAGCACAAATATTGCTCCTGAACCTGTGAGCGTTGGTTCCTTGCCATAGTTTTGATTGAACAACTGGCAGTGTTTTTGAAGCGACGGCTTTGATTTCCTCAAACTTTTAGGACTTACGCAAAACTAGACGCTGTAGGGGCAATTCATGAATTGCCCCTACCGAAAAATAAGGGTTTCAGCTATTGTTTGCGTAAGTCCTGACTTCATCTGGTTTGTTAATCCAGTGGTTTCAGTTATAAGTTGTTCCACATTCAACTTGCATAATTAGGGCGGGCAAGATGCCCACCCCACAAGAGTTATGTTTAATTCCGTTATGCAAATTAGATGTTTTTCAGCTTACAATCAAGTCGTCTCTAAGAAAACTTTTTATCGTGTTGGGCATCTTGACGGTTCTACTATCCTCCTTTGTTTTGACGTTTCACAACGTTACTGTCCGAGTTTTGTTTTCAGAACATCTCGTACTGGGTTTATTTTTACTCGGTGGATACGTTAAACCGGATTTGCAGAATTCATTCTTGCTGATGTTCATGCGAATGCTGCTAGTGGTTCCACTCATGGCATCTCTATCATTCAAGCTATATCCATCTGCTGGAAAAGAATTAAAAGACTTATTCAATCGCGATCGCAGGGATGTTCTAATCCAAGCCTTTGGCTGTGGGGTATTGATGTTTGTGTATATTGCCTCACTCTACATTGCTATTGGCTTAATTCCCACAGGCATTGCCTTGACCCTCTTCTTTACCTATCCCGTATTTACAGCCTTACTGTCTTGGAGGTTTTTTGGCGATCGCCCCACATTGTTCCGTTGGCTGGTGATGGGTATTATTCTGGTGGGAAGCGCTCTCACCATTCCCCAATCTTCTGCCACCTACAGCAGTCATATCATTGCGATCGGCATTTTCGCTAGTTTTGGCGCTGGGATCGTTTACGCCTTTTATTGCATCATTGCTCAAAAATGTTTAGAAAAATTCCATCCAATTCCCTTTACCTGGATCAGTTTTGCCTCCACTCTACTGCTCTCTGGTATTAGCTTACTGTTTTGGCCAGCTGCGATCGCCCAACTTGACTGGACACCCCTATGGATTGGCAGTATCTTTTCGGGTCTTGTCAGCTTTATCGGACACACCCTAAACAATGTGGGGATTCGGATGGTTGGCGCATCTACCGCCTCCATTATCGGTTCTAGCAGTCCAGCATTGACAGCGCTAGTCGCCTGGATAAGCATTAGCGAAACTTTAAACTTGATTCAGAGTGTGGGGATTGGTGTTGTCACATTGGGGATCGCCTTACTTAGTGCCGAAGGCTTTGTGAAATCTCTCAAAATTAGGAGTTAATTGGGCATGGGGAATTTTAGAATACTTTACAGCGCTTCTGTCTTGAGTCGAATACAGACCTAACAAGAACAGCCCCTTCCCTACTAGCTTTGGGGAGTAAGATTCAAAGCCATTTTATTAACAGAAAAACTTTTATCCTCTGCTGTGGTGATGGTAGGCGATAACTTCGTTAAGCTTCTCTACCAGATGCTCCGCGAAGGCTAACGCTCACATGACATCATTGGAGCCAAGCACCATCACATTGCTTCAATTGGTGTTACCTATGGCTATGGAACTGAGGAGGAATTAAAAGCTCACGGTGCTGACTTCATTGCCCATTCTCCAAGTGATATTCCCAAATTAATAATTCGTAAATAATGCCGCCATCATTAACACTTTTCCATAGTTTACTTCTGTTTAGTACCGCTTTTATTGCAGGCGGTTTGAACGCTGTGGCGGGTGGTGGAAGCTTTATCACGTTTCCAACTCTCATCTTTACGGGTGTACCGCCGATCACAGCTAATGCCACCAATAATACTGCAATTTGGGTGGCGGCTTTAGCAAGTGCTGGAGCATATCGTCAAGATTTAGGTATCGAGCGGCGAGATTTTTTACTTCTATGTGGTGTCAGTTTATTTGGTGGCATGATTGGCTCCATAGCTTTGTTGTATACATCACCAGATGTATTTAAAAAGCTGATTCCCTATCTGCTGCTGCTAGCAACAGTTGTGTTTACCTTTGGTGAACCGTTCAAAAAGTGGTTGCAGCGTCAAAACCAGAATACATCACCGGAATCTGTACCCTTGTTTAATTTGGTACTGGCTCAACTTGCGATCGCAATCTATGGCGGTTTCTTCGGCGCAGGTTTAGGAATTTTAATGCTGGCAACTCTGACATTTTTAGGCATCAAAAGTATTCACAAAATGAATGCTTTTAAGACATTTTTAGGGAGTTGTATCAATGGTATTGCGATCGTTCCATTTATTTTTGCAGGTGTGATTGCTTGGCATCAAGCTATTTTGATGGCAGTTGGTGGCTCTCTTGGCGGTTACTTAAGCGCTCATTATGCTCGTAGACTTGAACCCCACTTAATTCGGAAATTTGTCATGATTGTTGCCTTCAGCATGACTGCCTACTTTTTTATTCACGGTTAAGAACTGGGAACTACTCAGGGGTGATGTATGGAAGCATCAAAAAAATCACAAGTCATGCTGCGTGCTTTTAGTTCCAGAAATTTTCGCCTGTACTACATAGGTCAGGCAATTTCTCTGATTGGTACGTCAATGATCCAAGTGGCTGCTGGCTTGTATATCGCCTCACCGATTCCGCTTGGTTGCTGGGTCTAGTGGGCTTTGCCAGCCAAATTCCCACGCTTGTGTTGATCCCTCTGGGTGGAATCATCGCCGATCGCTGGAATCGTCATCAAATTCTGCTGGTTGCCCAGATTTTGGGGATGCTTCAATCTTTAGCTCTGACGTGGCTAGCCCTAAGCGGTACGATTAATATCGAGTACATTGCAATTCTTGGTGTGCTGCAAGGGATTATCAACGCCTTCGATATTCCGACTCGGCAGGCATTTCTTCCAGAAACAGTTGCTAAGGAAAATCTTGGTAATGCCTTTGCTTTGTACTCTTCTCTGGTGAGTGTGACGAGTATGTTGGGTCCTGCGATCGCAGGTTTGTTGATTGTGGCGGTGGGATCGGGGCTGTGTTTCCTGATTGATAGCATCAGTTACATTGCTGTAATTATTGCCCTCTTAGCAATACGGCTGACATCCAGAAAAGCCGTCATTTCCACACGCAAACCTTTAGAAGAATTGAAAACTAGTTTTAACTATGCCTTTGGGTTTTTGCCAATTAGATCAGTCTTGATTGGTTCAGCTTTAGTCTGTTGCGTGTGGGGATTTTACTTAGCTTTGGGGCCGATTTTTGCCAAAGATATTTTGCAAGGCGGCCCTAACACCTTCGGCTTCTTGATCACAGCTTCCAGTTTAGGAACCTTAGCTGGTGGTATCTATTTAACTAAGTATAGTAATGTACTGGAGTCGGGTAAAGTTCTAGCATTGGGTATAGGTTTTATGGGGATAAGCTTGATTGTCTTTGCCCTATCCCGCGTGTTCTGGCTTTCGCTACTCTCATTATTTGCAGCGGGTTTCGGCTTTATTTTGCAGATAATTGCCGGACGCACTTTGCTTCAGATGTTGGTGAGCGATGAAAATCGCGGACAAATTACAGGTCTTTACGTTATGGCATCTACAGGCGCAGTACCTATAGGAAACTTAATAGCTGGCGCACTAGCAAGTAAAATTGGTAGTAGCAATACTGTCATTCTTGGTGCAAGTATTTGTATTGCAGGCTCAATTTTCTTTATGCAGCAAATCTCCACCTTCCGTGATCTGGTTTGTCTGAATCTACATGCTGAAGGATCTTAAAAGAAAAATAGCTCTGACTATTTGAAAGAGCGCATAATCAGCCATAATACCAAAAATTGGTAACAACAATGACTACTATAAATGACCCTACTGTTGTAACTGAAGTAACTGATTTGTACCTCAAGTATGAAAAAGCTCTTGGTAATAACAATTTGGAGGTGATGGATAGCTTGTTTTGGGATGCGCCAGAAGTAGTGCGGTTTGGGATCACAGAAAACCTCTATGGCAGCGAGGAGGTTCGTAACTTTCGCCAGAATCGACCAAACCCGAAAATAGAGCGAGAAATCTTGAATCTCAAGGTTGTAACCTTTGGGAAAGATGCAGCAACAGTGACTTTAGAATTTCGCCGTAATATTAATGGTGTAGAACGTTTCGGGCGACAAAGCCAGACTTGGTACAGGTTTAGCGAAGGATGGAAAGTGGTTTCAGCCCATGTTTCATTATTGCCAGTGTGAATTTCAAAACTATGATTAGCATTACCAAAATTGCCCCAGATATTTTTGAGTAGAGATGACAACCTATCCCGTCGCCTCTATATAGCAATCCTAAATCATTCGTGAAAAGTTAGATCCCTGACTTCTTTGAGAAGTCGGGGATCTGGACACCGACAATTTTCAAAAATCAGATAGGATTGCTCTGTTTATTGCTGCTTTTACTGGCAAAGAACCATTTTATTTCTGGCAGCAACTTGAGCATCCGATGGGTATAATAAGTAGGAAGGCACAATTAAATATAAGATAAAACCTCACCCTCAATCCCTCTCCTTAGTAAGGAGAGGGAAGCCAGAGGCAGAGTAAGGTTTTATATTTAATTTGACCCACTTACTTACTACCTTTACCAGATTTAAAATCATTAGAAATAATTACTGCAAAAAGCAGAAAAATAGAGGTTTAAATATGGTACATTCATTTAATTGGATTGTATTAAAATCTAGACATATACTAAAAGATAAATGGATTTCAGTACGGTCTGATATTTGCCAAATGCCCAACGGAACAATAGTTGACCCCTATTATGTTCTTGAATATCCAACGTGGGTAAATATTGTAGCTTTAACCAAAAATCAGGAAGTTATTTTAGTAAAGCAATATCGGCATGGTCTGAAAAAAACAATTCTAGAATTGCCTAGCGGTGCTGTAGAAGCTGAAGATATTTTCCCAGTGGAAGCTGCAAAACGCGAATTATTGGAAGAGACTGGTTACACTAGCAATAATTTTATTGCAACTGGTATATTATCACCAAACCCAGCTAATCATAGCAATTTAACACATTGTTTTTTAGCAATAGATGTAGAACGTGTAGCTGATTTAAAGTTAGACGTTACCGAAGAAATTGATGTGGTTTTATTACCCCTAGATAAGGTAATTGAAGGTATTGATAATGGTATATTGCTGCAAACATTACATATTAGTTCATTATTCTTTGCTCTAAAAAAACTTGGTAAAGTGCAATTTTATTAGTTATTTAGCTATAGTTGCCTTTTTCAATAACCATCATGAAAGGATAAAAGATATATGATTGTAACAATTTAATTTGATCGCGCTATAAACAATGAAGTGCTTACTACATACTAGGCAAAGATAAACTAGACAATGGCTAAAGGAGGATTCACCAATGATATTGGAAACCCAACGCCTATTCTTGCGGGAAATGACGCTTTCTGACCTCGACGCGCTACTGCTTGTCCTCGGCGATGCAGAGTCGATGCGCTACTATCCAAAGCCCTTTGACCGCGAGATGGTGGAAAAGTGGATTGATCGGCATCGTTGCAACTACGCACAGCACGGCCTCGGCTTGTGGGCGATGGTTCTAAAGGCGACGGGCGAGGTAATCGGCGACTGTGGATTGGTTTGGCAGGAGGTAGAGGGACACCAAGAACTCGAAATTGGTTATCATGTCCGCCGTGACCAACAAATGCAAGGTTACGCAACTGAAGCCGCATGTGCTTGCCAGGAGTATGCCTTTAACGTGCTGGATAGTGATCGCGTCATTTCCCTGATTCGCCCTGAAAACATCCCCTCTCGGCGTGTAGCTGAGAAGAACAGCCTCAAAATCGTTCAGGAGACACTCTGGCGCGACATACCGCACTATATATATGCTGTGCAGCGCTCAGAAAGTAAACTTTTTGCAACAAGCAACTTCTCAGAAGCATAGAAGTCAAAATTCAAGGCGTAGTCGGGGTTTTAGACCCTCTGTTGCCCACTCTATAACAAATAAATCAACGCCTCCACTAAAGCCTGATTTTGTTCATTAGTACCAACAGTAATGCGTAATTTATCATCTAGTCTTGGCTGCTTGAAGTAGCGGATTAAAATTCCCCGTTCTTTCAGTTTCTGATAGAGATATTCTGCGTTTCCTTCTCTTGGTTGTGCCAACAAAAAGTTAGCTTGAGAATCCCAAATATGAAAACCTAATTGTTTTAACTCTGTTGCTAACTTAGTCCGCGATGCCTTAATCTTTGCTACACAAGCATTTTTATAAGCTTGGTCGCTAATAGCAGCAGACCCAATTGCACAAGCGATCGCATCAATGTTATAGCTATCTTTCACCTTAAATAATCCATGCAGCAATTTGGGATTTGCGACTCCAAACCCCAGGCGCAATCCTGCCAATGAGTACCCTTTAGAAAGTGTCCGAATCACGATGATGTTTTCATATTCCTTTACCAAAGCCAAAGCATTCTCTTCGCTAAAATCTATATATGCTTCATCGATCACTAAAACTCCAGATAACTGGCTGGCTAATTTTCGTAGATCATTTGTTGCTACCACATGCCCCGATGGGCTATTAGGTGATGCAATGAATGTCACAGAACCATCGACAGCAACCAGTTCTTCCAAAGGTAAACTGTAGTCCTCGCTGTAGGGAATCTCAATAATTTCCGCAGCTTGCATTTCTGTTAATGTGCGATATAAGACGTAAGTTGGCATCGGATAAACTACCTTCTTCCCAGGTTCTACACAAGCTCGAATTACTACACTCAACAACTCGTCACTGCCATTTCCGACAATTATCCAATCGCTAGGAACTCCTAAAACTTTACTTGCAGCTTGCCGGAACTCTCCCCCGAAAGGTTCTGGATATCGCCGCAACCACTCGCCATCGATATTTCGCAGCACAGCTAATGCCGCAGGCGAAGGAGGATAGGGGTTTTCGTTGCTGTTGAGTTTAATAATCTGTGCACCGCGTTGGGGCTGTTCACCGGGAATGTAGCTAGCCATTGCGTCAACATTAGAGCGAAAGTAGTTGCTCATAGGGCATGGGGTATGGTAAAAACAGATTTTTATAAGTTAGGAGTTGGGAGTTAGGAGAGACGCGATTAATCGCGTCTGTACAGGAGTTGGGAGAGACGCGATTAATCGCGTCTGTACAGGAGTTAGGAGTTGACTAGGCATTCAATCTTTTTTATTTTGATATATTTAATGCCTAAACCTTGCATAATTTTGCTCAGTAAGCACTCGTCAGCCCCTATGGGGAGAAGCGAGAAGCAGGAAAAGAATAACTAATGCCCAATACTTCTCTACGAGAGGCTGCGCCAACGACTTCGCTCAGTACAAGTGCCCAATACTTCTCTACGAGAGGCTGCACCAACGACTTCGCTCAGTATAAGTGCCCAATACTTCTCTACGAGAGGCTGCGCCAACGACTTCGCTCAGTATAAGTGCCCAATGACAAATCATTACCGATATATTATTTTTTACAAACCCTATGGCGTTCTCAGCCAGTTTACAAAAGATGCTCCCACACATAGCACCCTGAAAGATTATATTAATGTACCTGATGTGTATCCTGTGGGACGCTTAGACTGGGATAGTGAAGGGTTGCTGCTGTTAACGAACGATGGACAATTGCAACATCGTCTCGCCCATCCGCGTTTTGGTCATAAACGTACTTACTGGGTACAGGTAGAGCGAATTCCAGATGCAGATGCAATAAAAAGGTTGCAAATAGGTGTGGAAATTCAAGATTACCGCACTCAACCAGCAGAAGTTAGGTTGTTAACAACAGAACCACAGCTACCTGAACGCACCCCACCGATTAGATTTCGCAAAAATGTACCGACAGCTTGGCTGGAAATGACTTTGACAGAGGGAAAAAACCGCCAAGTACGGCGCATGACTGCGGCTGTAGGCTTTCCGACTTTACGGCTGGTTAGGGTCAGCATAGGCCACCTACAATTAGATGACCTACAATTGGGTCAATGGCGCGACCTTACGACATTTGAACTCCAATTTCTGCATAATTTCAGTAAATCGAAAAGTTCTCCTCCAAAGGCAAATGCTCGTCCCAACTTGGAAGTTTGAAGGGCATTTTTGGTAAGTTAAGTTTTAACTCTATTCTGGGTGAGTGTACAAAATTTTTCATTGAAATTCCAGTATAAATCTTGACTCTTGCTTGTAAATAACTTCATATATCTGGGAATACTTAATATACAAGTCTTCAGGATTTAGCAGTATGGTTAGTACAAGAGTCAATATTCCCGGATATCAAGTTAACGAAGAACTCTACAATGGTTCCAGAACTCTGGTTTATCGCGGGTATCGAGAAACTGACTCCTTACCAGTGGTGATTAAACTGCTGAAAAATCCTTATCCGAGTTTCAGTGAACTGGTGCAGTTTCGTAATCAGTACACCATTGCCAAAAATCTCAACTCACCTCTAATCATCCAAACCTACAGCCTAGAACCTTACAAAAATGGTTATGCGTTGGTGATGGAAGACTTTGGGGGAATTTCTCTTAAAAAATGGGCAACAGAGGAAAGTCTAGGAAATCTCACTGAGTTTTTACACATAGCGATCGCACTGTGCGATACCTTAGATATACTCTACCGCGATCGCATTATTCATAAAGATATTAAACCCCTGAATATTTTAATTAATCCAGAAACAAAACAAGTTAAATTAATTGACTTTAGTATTGCATCTTTACTACCACGAGAAACTCAAACGCTCATCAGTCCCAATGTGTTAGAAGGGACACTCGCTTATATTTCCCCAGAACAAACAGGAAGAATGAATCGCGGGATTGACTACCGGACTGATTTTTATTCTTTAGGTGTAACTTTCTACGAATTATTAACGGGAGAATTACCGTTTCAATCAAACGACCCGATGGAGTTAGTGCATTATCATATTGCTAAACTTCCGCCAAATATGAATAAACCTCACCCGCATAAAGCACCCTCTGCTTACCAAGGAGAGGGTTGGGGTGAGGTTGCTTTGACTATTCCCCAAGTTCTTTGTGATATCGTGATGAAATTGATGGCAAAAAATGCCGAAAACCGCTATAAAAGTGCATTAGGACTGAAATTTGATTTAGAAAATTGTTTAATTCAACTTCAAGAAACTGGTGAGATTAAGAGTTTTCCAATTGCTCAAAGGGATGTGTGCGATCGCTTTATTATCCCTGATAAACTCTATGGACGAGAAACAGAAGTAAAAAACCTACTCCAAGCATTTGAAAGAGTTAGCCTTGGTGCCACAGAAATGATGCTCGTAGCTGGTTTTTCGGGTATTGGTAAAACCGTTGTAGTTAACGAAGTTCATAAACCAATTGTCAAACAACGCGGTTATTTTATCGAAGGCAAATTTGACCAATTTCAACGGAATATTCCCTTCAGTGCATTTGTGCAAGCCTTCCGGGACTTAATGTGGCAATTGTTAACAGAAAGCGATGCTCAAATCCAGCAATGGAAAAGCCAAATTCTAGCAGCTATTGGAGAAAATGGACAGGTAATTATTCAAGTTATCCCCGAATTATCAAGAATTATTGGTCAACAACCACCTGTAACAGAATTATCAGGAACTGCGGCACAAAATAGATTTAATTTATTATTCCAGAAATTTACCCAAGTGTTTACCAGTGTTGAACATCCATTAGTGATGTTTTTAGATGACTTGCAATGGGCTGATTCGGCATCACTGATGTTAATGCAGTTATTAATGGCTGATACAAAGCATCTTTTCTTAATTGGTGCCTATCGTGATAACGAAGTCAACCCATTACATCCGTTAATCTTGACTTTGAATGAGATCCAAAAAACAGCAGCCACGATTAATACGATTACTTTAGCCCCACTGAGTCAAGGGCAAGTGAATCAATTAATTGCTGATACACTTAAATGTACAGAAAATTTGGCATTACCTCTTTCTGTACTGGTATCTCAAAAAACTCAAGGTAATCCATTTTTTGCTATCCAGTTTCTCAAGGCATTACATCAAGATGGATTAATTGAATTTAACTTAGAGTCAGGGTATTGGCAATGTGATATCACACAAATAAATCAGCAAGCGCTTACAGATGATGTTGTTAAGTTCATGGTATTACAATTACAAAAGCTGCCTGAATCAACTCAAAACGTATTGCAGTTAGCGGCTTGTATTGGCAATCAATTTGATTTATCAACTTTGGCAATTGTTTCGGAATCATCAGAAATTAAAACGGCTGCTAGTTTATGGAAAGCTTTAGGAGAAGGGTTGATTTTACCCCTTACTGATGTTTATAAGTTTTATCAAGATTCGTCATTGGTTACTTGTACTGAGCCTTGTCGAAGTATTGGTCACTTGTCATTAGAAAATAACAAACAAATGACAAATGACAAAGGACAAAGGACAGCTTCATATAGATTTTTACATGACAGAGTACAACAAGCTGCCTATTCTCTAATTCCTGATAACCAAAAACAAGCTACTCATCTCAAAATTGGCCAATTACTTCTACAAAATTCCTCTGTGAGAGAACAAGAGGAAAAACTGTTTGATATTGTCGGGCATTTGAATCTAGGACAAGAGTTAATTACCGAATCAAGCGAACGAGAAGCCTTGGCTCAACTTAACTTGGCAGCAGGAGGTAAAGCCAAAAATTCTACCGCTTATGTTGCGGCAAGAGTCTATTTACAGATCGGGATTGAGCTACTCACCTCCAACTGCTGGAAAGATCAATATGAATTGACCCTCAGTCTCTATGTTGCCGCTACCGAAGCCGCCTACTTGAATGCTGACTTTGATGGTATGGAACAGATAGCGGTACAGGTGTTGCAATCAGCCCAGACGATTTTAGACAAAATTAAAATTTACGAAATTCAAATTGCTGCCCAGACAGCCCAGACCAGACTATTAGAAGCGATTACACTGGGCAGAGATGCACTCTTAGAATTGGGAGTTGAGCTATCTATCGAGCCAAACGATGCTGAGATTGCTAAAGCTCTACAAGTTCTTGCCAGTCAACTCGAAGGCAAACGAATTGAGGAACTGGCTGACCTACCAGTGATGACTGATCCCCAAGCAAAAGCAGCCATACAATTGTTAGGAATGTTGTTTACACCTATTATCCAGAGAATGCCGGGTTTATTGCCCCTAGTTAGCTCGAAAATGGTGAGTCTATCGCTTCAGTTTGGGAATACACCCGCCTCCACGGTAGGGTATGTGCTTCACGGAATGGTGCTGTGTACCTTTTTGGGAGAGGTCGAAACAGGCTATGGCTTTGGGCAATTGGCATTTAATTTGCTCGATCGGTTTAATGTGCGGGAATTCAAATCCATAATTCTAATGTTGTTTGGCGGCTTTATTCAGCATCGCCAAGAGAGCTTTAGGGCAACGATACCGACACTGAAAGTTGGTTTTACGTCTGGTATGGAAACTGGCGATTTTTTACACGCTGGTTATAACGTTTGTTGTTACAGCTATGCCGGCTTTTGGAGTGGTGCTGAACTAAGCAATTGGGAATCAGATATAGCAAATTACAACGCTGTCTTGACTCAGGTGAAGCAACATTCTGCTCAGACCCATTTAAATCTTATGCGGCAGACGGCAGAGAACTTCAGGGAAACCCGGATTCAGCCGGATTGTTTGAGTGGCACTATCTATGATGAAATCATGATTCCCAAGCTTCGCCAGGCTAATGAAGTTTCGGTGATGGCCGAGATATATATCCACAAACTTTTACTTGCCTATTCTTTTGGTAACTACAAGGCTGCGAGCGACTACATTGACCAAGCCCAGCAGTATTTGATCGCAGTAGCAGGAGTGATTTTTGCGCCGATTTTCCATTTCTATGCCGCCCTGACGCACCTGGCACTATTTCCCAAGCCAGAAATTGAGCTTTGTGTAATTCTCGCCGAGGTACAAATCCATCAAACCACTCTGTACCAATGGGCGCAATATGCTCCCATGAATCATCTGCATAAATGGCATTTAGTTGAGGCTGAAAAACAACGAGTGTTGGGCAATAAAACAGAAGCACTTGAACATTACGATCGCGCTATCTCTCTCGCCAAAGAAAACGAATACGTTAACGAAGAAGCACTTAGTAACGAACTAGCAGCCAAATTCTACCTCAACTGGGGTAAAGAAACAGTCGCCCAAGCATATATGCACCAAGCATACTACTGTTACGCTCGTTGGGGCGCAAAAGCCAAAATAGAAGACCTAGAAAAAGGCTATCCCCAACTACTTCAATTTATTCTGCAAGAGCAACGAAATAACCTCAACTCCCTAGAAACTATTAGCTTTAGTGGCACTTCTTCATCTTTTCGCACTTCTAGTATTAGCAACAGCAGTATTCCCAACGTTCTAGATTTTACCTCTGTCCTTAAAGCCGCTCAAGCTATCTCCAGTTCTCTAGAATTAGACACACTCATCGCCAGTCTCACCCGGATTATCCTAGAAAACTCTGGCGCGAACAAATCTGCACTAATTCTTCCCCAAGAAAAGGACACTGCCGTGCGGGGGTTGCCCCCGTTGAGCCAAGTGTCTGATGATACTTGGCAAGTTAGGGCAATTACTTTTATTGCTCATGAGGAAATACAAACCATTCTTGAGCCACAATCACTCTTCAATTGTCAAGATATTCCCGTAAATATTATTCATTACGTCAAAAATACCCAACAAACAGTTGTAATTAATAATTGTAAAACAGATATTCCTGGTTTAATTGGCAAGTATATGCTGCAACATCAACCCCTGAGTGTATTTTGTACTCCAATTCTTAATCAAGGGCTGATGGTGGGGATTCTCTACCTAGAAAATAGCTTAACTTCTGGCGTATTTACTAGCGATCGCCTCAGTATAGTTAACTTACTTTCTTCCCAAGCAGCAATATCCCTAGAAAATGCTCGACTATATCAACAAGCTGGGCAAGCATTACAAGACTTACAACAAGCCCAATTACAAGTTGTTCAAAGTGAGAAAATGTCTGCATTGGGTAACTTAGTTGCTGGGGTAGCCCATGAAATGAATAATCCTTTAGGCTTTATGTCTGCCAGCCTCCAAGAAGCTAAACCCACCATTGCAGATATTTTTGAACACTTGAAACTATATCAAGAAAGTCTACCCAATCCAGATGATGAAATCAAAGACCATGCCGAAAAAATTGACTTGGATTATACCTTAGAAGATTTACCCAAGATTATTGATTCAATGGCGATGGCGTGCAATCGCCTGGAAAATATCAGCACTAGTTTAAGAACTTTTTCCCGCGCTGATAAAGATTACAAAGTGCCATTTAATATCCATGAAGGTATAGATAGTACGATTTTAATTCTCAAACATCGCCTGAAAGCAAACGAACAACGTCCAGGAATTGAAGTGATAACTGATTATGGCAATTTACCTAAAATTGAATGTTTTCCTGGACAATTAAATCAAGTATTTATGAATCTTCTGGCAAATGCCATTGATACTCTGGATGAATCAAATATAGGACATAATTTTCAAGAAATTAAGGCCAATGCCAACCGAATTATAATTAAAACTTCCCTAAAAAGTGAAGGCGTGAAAATTGCGATCGCTGATAATGGTCAAGGAATGAATGAATCAGTCAAACAAAAGATATTTGACCACTTATTTACTACAAAAGCTGTGGGAAAAGGGACGGGATTAGGATTAGCGATCGCTCGTCAAATTGTTGAAGAAACTCACAGTGGTAAATTGAGTTTTAACTCTGTTCTGGGTGAGGGTACAGAATTTATCATTGAAATTCCTTTGTAAATTTTTGCTCTTTTGGTAAACAACCTCAGATATCCGGGAATACTAAATCTAAAAGCCTTAAGAATTTAGCAGCATGGTTAGTACTTTTGTCATTATTCCCGGATATCAAGTAAGTGAAGAACTCTACAATGGTTTCAGAACTCTGGTTTATCGTGGCTATCGAGAAACTGACTCCTTACCAGTAGTGATTAAACTACTGAAAAATCCTTATCCGAGTTTCAGTGAACTGGTGCAGTTTCGTAATCAGTACACTATTCTCAAAAATCTCAACTCACCCCTAATCATCCAAACCTACAGCCTAGAACCTTACCAAAATGGCTATGCGTTGGTGATGGAAGACTTTGGAGGGATTTCTCTAAAGGAGTGGGGAGTAGGGAATGGGCTTGCCGTGAGCGTAGCCGAATGGGAGTGGGGAGTGGGGGAAAGCGTAGAATCTCTGATAGAGTTTTTAGAAATTGCGATCGCACTGTGCAATACCTTAGATGTATTGTATCGAGAGCGGATTATTCATAAAGATATAAAACCCGCCAATATTTTAATTAATCCCGAAACAAAACAAGTTAAATTAATTGACTTTAGTATTGCATCTTTACTACCACGAGAAACCCAAACACTAATTAATCCCAATGTCTTAGAAGGGACACTAGCTTATATTTCGCCAGAACAAACCGGGAGAATGAATCGGGGAATTGACTATCGGACTGATTTTTATTCTCTGGCTGTGACATTCTACGAGTTACTTACTGGTGTTTTACCATTTCAATCAAACGATCCGATGGAGTTGGTGCATTGTCATATTGCAAAACTTCCACCCCTAGTACATGAAATTAACCCACAAATCCCGTCTGTAGTCTCGGAGATTGTCAGCAAATTGATGGCAAAAAATGGTGAAGACCGCTATCAAAGTACCTTGGGACTGAAATTTGATTTAGAAAATTGTTTAACTCAACTCCAAGAAACTGGTAGGATCGGGGGCTTTGAAATTGCCCAAAGGGATGTGTGCGATCGCTTCATCATCCCTGATAAACTGTATGGACGAGAAACTGAAGTATCAATTCTACTCCAAGCCTTTGAAAGAGTCAGCGTTGGCGCAACAGAAATGATGTTGGTAGCTGGTTTTTCGGGAATTGGTAAAACTGCGGTTGTCAACGAAGTTCATAAACCAATTGTGCGGCAACGGGGTTATTTTATCAAAGGTAAATATGACCAATTTCAACGAAATATCCCCTTCAGTGCCTTTGTGCAAGCATTCCGGGATTTAATTGGGCAATTATTAACTGAAAGTGATGTCCAAATCCAGCAATGGAGAAACCGAATATTAGAGGCAGTTGGAGAAAATGGACAAGTAATTATTGAAGTTATCCCCGAATTATCAAGAATTATTGGTGAACAACCAGCCGCCATAGAATTATCAGGAACGGCGCCAGAAAATAGATTTAATTTATTGTTTCAAAAATTTATCCAAGTTTTTACCAGCTTAGAACATCCCTTAGTGATGTTTTTAGATGATTTGCAATGGGGAGATTCAGCATCGCTGAAGTTAATGCAGCTATTGATGGCTGATACAAAGCATCTTTTGTTAATTGGTGCTTACCGTGATAACGAAGTCAATCCGGGACATCCATTGATGTTGACTTTGAGTGAAATTCAAAAAAACCAAGCAACGATTAGCACGATTACTTTAGCCCCACTGAGTCAAGAGCAAGTAAATCAATTAGTTGCAGACACATTAAAATGTAAGGAAAGTTTAGCATGGAATCTTTCTAAATTAGTCTATCAAAAAACTCAAGGAAATCCGTTTTTTGCTACACAGTTTCTCAAAGCATTGCATCAGGATAAGCTAATTGAATTTACCCCCCCATACCCCCCCCTTGGTAAGGGGGGGTGGCAATGTGACATTGTACAAGTGATAACTCTTGCGGTTACCGATGATGTTGTCGCCTTTATGGGTTTTCAGTTGCGAAAACTGTCACAATCAACTCAACAGGTGTTACAGTTAGCTGCTTGTATTGGCAACCAGTTTGATTTAGAAACTTTAGCAATTGTTTGTGAACAATCCCAAATCGAAACGGCTTCATATTTATGGAAAGCGTTGCAAGAAGGGTTGATTTTACCGATTAGTAATATTTATAAGTTTTATCAAGGAGAAGAATGCGAGCAATTAGCGCTGTCATATCAGAATACCAGTAAACAAATAGCCAAATATAGATTTTTACATGACCGAGTACAACAAGCGGCTTATTCCCTGATTCCCGATGAGCAAAAAACAGCAACTCATCTCAAAATTGGAAAATTACTACTGCACAGTTCCTCGGAAGTAGAACTGGAAGAAAAACTATTTGATATTGCCCTGCATTTAAACCAAGGAATTGAGCTAATCACCGAACCGCAAGAACGGGAAGCCTTAGCCCAACTTAACTTAAAAGCTGGAGTGAAGGCGAGAAATTCTACAGCTTACACTGCGGCAAGAGTTTATTTGCAAACAGGGATTGACATACTGACAGCCAACTGCTGGCAAGATCAATATGAATTGACTCTGAATCTCCATGTTGCTGCTACCGAAGCCGCTTATTTGAATGCTGATTTTGATGGTATGGAAAAAATAGCAGCAGTGGTGTTACAAGAAGCTGAGACGATTTTAGACAAAATCAAAATTTACGAAATTCAAATCGTCGCCCAGACAGCCCAGGGCAAGATATTAGAAGCGATTGCAGTGGGAAGAGATGCACTCTTTCAATTGGGGGTTGAACTCCCCATTGCACCTGAGGAAGCCAAAATTGCTCAAGCCCTACAAACCGTAGCCAGTCTTCAAGGTGACAGAGAGATTGAGGAATTAGTCGATCTACCTGTAATGAGCGATGGCTTCTCTTCGAGACGCTGCGCGAACGCCGGCCGCAGGCAACGCCACACTCAGGCAGCTATGCAACTGTTAGGAATATTATTTTCACCAATTCTACAGGCAATGCCCGGATTACTGCCCATACTGAGCGCAACGATGGTGAGTTTATCACTCCAGTTTGGGAATGCACCAGGATCAACGGTGGGGTATATGATTCACAGTATGGTGTTGTGTGCTTTTTTGGGAGAAGTGAAATCTGGGTATACCTTTGGGCGATTAGCAATAAACTTGCTTGATCAATTTAATGTTGGGGAATTCAAGTGTAAAGTTCTACTTCTGTTTGCGAACTGGGTTCAACATCATCAGGAATCTCTCAGGGCAACGATGCTGACGATGAAAGATGGCTATGCAACTGGTATGGAAACTGGTGATTTTCTCAACGCTGGCTACAACTCCCTCAATTACCTCATTGCCAAACTTTTTGCTGGGGTAGAACTGGACATTTGGCAACCCGAAATAGCAGCTTACAGGGCTGTCTTAGTACAGATAAAACAACATTCTGCCCAGACTTATTTGGATATGATGCAGCAGACTGTGGAGAACTTGAGGGAAGCCCGTATTCTGTCGGATTGCTTAATTGGCAATGCCTACGATGAAACGGTGATGCTTCCTAAGCACCATCAGGACAAGGATCTCACAGCGATCGCTATTGCTTACACTTACAAACTGATGCTTGCCTACTTTTTTGGTAACTACAGGGCTGCCCTAGACTATAACGCCCAAGCCAAACAGTATTTAATGGCAGTATCAGGGATGATTTTTATTCCCATTTTTCATTTCTATGCAGCCCTGACGTATTTGACACTCTTGTCCACACAGCCATCGGAGCAAGGTGAATTTCTCGTCTTGGTGGAAACCCATCAAACTATTTTGCAAGAGTGGGCGGAAAATGCCCCGATGAATCATCTGCATAAATGGTATTTAGTTGAGGCAGAACGGCAACGGGTTTTTGGCAATAAAGCCGAAGCAATTGAACATTACGATCGCGCCATCATTGGAGCCAAAGAAAATGGTTATATTCAGGAAGAAGCGGTGGCTAATGAACTAGCCGCAAAATTTTACCTCCACTGGGGTAAACAGGAGATTGCCCAGTCATACATGACGAAGGCTTACTATGGCTATGCTCGTTGGGGTGCAAAAGCCAAAGTCGCTGACTTGGAAAGACGCTATCCCCAACTCCTGGCTCCTATTCTCCAACAAACTCGCACTACCTTCTCGGTTAACGAAACCGTCTTTGCATTAGGAACAGTCACCTCAAATAGTTCTTCTAGTTCCTCCAGCGTCTGTGATTCTCTCGATTTAGCTGCTATTCTCAAGCTTTCCCAAAGTATCTCAGGTGAAATCGAACTGGAAAAACAGCTCTCATCGTTGCTTTTGATCGTCATCGAAAATGCCGGGGCTGATAAATGCGTGCTAATGCTGTTGCGAGATGATCGCCTGCTGATCAAAGGGTCAATTATTGAGGGTTCGGAGCCGATAGTATTGCAGCGCCTTCCCGTTGAGGAGAGTCAAGATATTCCTCTAAAGCTGATTTATAAAGTGAAGAACAACAGGGAGACTGCTGTGCTGCTTGATGCGACGGCTGATCCGATTTTAGCCAATGACCCGTATATCATGCGTCAGCAGCCCAAGAGTATCTTGTGTAGCCCGATTTTGCATCAAGGCAAGTTGCTGGGTATTTTATATCTCGAGAATAATTTAGCGACGGGGGCATTTACAAGCGATCGCGTCGAACTCCTGAATTTACTCTGCACTCAAGCGGCGATTTCCCTAGAAAATGCTCGACTTTATGAGCGATCGCAGCAATATGTCCAACAACTAGAACAGGCATTACACAACTTGCAAAATGCCCAATTACAAATTGTGCAAAGTGAGAAAATGTCTGCATTGGGCAATTTAGTTGCTGGTGTAGGTCACGAAATGAATAATCCTCTTGGTTTTATTACTGCTAGTCTCCAACAAGCTAAACCTACCTTCGGTGATATTATTCAACATTTGAAAATATATCAAGAAAGTTTCCCCAACAAAAATTATGAAATTATTAACCACGCTAAAAAAATCGACTTGGATTATAGCTTAGAAGACTTGCCCAAAATGCTTGATTCTATGTCTATTGCGTGCGATCGCCTGGAAAATATCAGCACTAGTTTAAGAACTTTTTCCCGCGCTGATAAAGATTATAAAGTGCCGTTTAATATCCACGAAGGTCTTGACAGTACGATTTTAATTCTCAAACATCGCCTGAAAGCAAACGAACAACGTCCAGCAATTGAAGTGATAACTGATTATGGTAATTTGCCGCAAGTTGAATGTTTTCCTGGGCAATTAAATCAGGTATTTATGAATATTCTGTCCAATGCCATTGATGCGCTGGATGAATCAAATACGGGACGGAGTTTCAAAGAAATTAAGGACAATCCCAACCGAATTACAATTAAAACCTCACTGGTAAATGAAGGCGTGAAAATTGCGATCGCTGATAATGGTAAGGGGATGAGTGAAGACATCAAACAAAAGATTTTTGACCACTTATTTACTACAAAAGCCGTGGGGAAAGGGACAGGATTAGGATTAGCGATCGCTCGTCAAATTGTTGAAGAAACCCACGGCGGCAAATTGAGTTTTAACTCTGTTCTGGGTGAGGGTACAGAATTTATAATTGAAATGAAGTTATAAAAAAATTAAACAGGTAAATCAGCAGTACTCTGGATATTTTGTAATATTAAATCAGGGCTATTACGTTTAATCAAGCCAGTTAGAACTTTACCAGGGCCAATTTCAATTACTTGCTGGATACCGTTGGCTGGTAATTGCAGAGAAATTTCTCGCCATCTTACAGAACCAGTCATTTGTTTGTTCAGGCGGTGCTTTAAAATCTCGGCATCAATAGACGGAATTGGTTCGACATTAGACAACACTGGCACGCTAGCTGGCTGAAATTCCACAGATTCTAAAATATCTTGGAATTGGGCAGCTGCTGGTGCGATTAAATGTGAATGAAATGCTCCAGAAACTTTTAGGGGAATAGCACGCTTTGCTTTAACTTGAGACAGCACCGCTTGTACAGCCTCAGTCGTGCCTGAAATTACCACCTGAGTCGAGCTATTGTCATTTGCTAGCACCACATCAGGGGTTTGGGCAATGACTTTTTCCAACTGTTCGCGGTCAAAGTTTATCAAAGCCGCCATCATCCCACCGACGGCACTATCCATAAGTTCCGCACGACGCTTCACCAAATATAAACCAGCCGACCACTCAAAGACACCCGCTATGTAAAGGGCAGTATATTCTCCCAAACTGTGACCAGCAACTAAATCTGGCTGGTGTCCTCGTTCTCGGAGAAGGTCAGCAAGAATGCTTTCTACCACATAAAGAATTGGCTGGGTATATAGCGTCTGTGATAACTTTTCTTCTTCGTTTTGAGAGATTTCTGTTACAGACCAGCCTAAAATTTCCTCGGCTTGGGCAAGCTTGTCTTTAGCGGTAGGTATATCTAATAAGTCAATTCCCATTCCCAGCGTTTGGGAACCTTGTCCGGGAAACACCCATGCAGTTTTAGTCATTGGTCATTAACAAAGAACAAAATATTCACTGAATTTTAGATTTTAAATTTTGGATTTTGGATTATTCAATCCAAAATTTAACAAGGTCTCAGAGCAAGCGAATTTCAACGCGAGAACAAATCTAAAATCTAAAATTCTTGATCGTGGGTGTGTATTCATATGTGGGATCAATCTAAAATCTAAAATCCAAAATCCAAAATTGAGTCACCTTCCCCATTGAAAAATTGCCGCGCCCCAGGTAAGACCGGCACCAAAGCCGGATGCAGCAACGATGTCATTGGGTTTAATTTTACCTTGCCGCACTGCTTCATCCAAAGCTAAGGGAATGGAGGCAGCAGAGGTATTTCCGTAGTGAGCGAGATTACTGATAACTTTATGTTCTGGGACATTCAGGCGTTGGGCAACGGCATCGATAATTCGCTGATTGGCTTGATGCAATAACAGCCAATCTATTTGGTCAATACTGAGGTTGGCTTGAAACAAGGCTTTATCAATGATTTCTGGGACTTTTTGGACAGCAAAGCGGTAGACTTCTTTGCCGTTCATTGTAATAGGTTGGTAAGTGCCTTTGGTGATATTTACACCGGGGAGCAGTTCTTGGGAAGCGCCTGTGTATGCAAGGTTCAGGTGATGATTTTGAGTGCCATCACTTTTGAGTGCAAATCCTAACAAGCGATCGCTTTTAGAAGCCTGCAATACTACTGCCCCTGCACCATCACCGAACAATACACAAGTACCCCGATCTTGCCAATCTACCCAGCGAGAGAGAATGTCTGCCCCGATCAAAAGTACATTTTGATAGACTCCTGTTCTAATGTATTGGGCTGCTGTAACCAGACCAAACACAAAGCCGGAGCAGGCAGCAGTCAAGTCAAAGGCTACTGCGTTGGTGGCTCCCAATTGAGCCTGTACTTGACAAGCACTACCAAACAAATCATCAGGGGTGGAAGTCGCCAGCAGAATCAGGTCTAGGTCTTCTGGTTTAATTCCCGCAGATGCGATCGCCTGACTGCTGGCGGCAGTAGCGAGTACACTCAAGGACTCAGATGGCAGCGCTAATCGCCGTTGACGAATTCCAGTTCTTGTAGTTATCCACTCGTCTGATGTTTCAACCAGTTCAGTCAATCTCTGGTTGTGTAGGCAAGTTGCTGGTACTGCCGAGCCACTTCCGGTAATTGCTACACCTAAATTTTGCACTCCTAATCTCCAAGCTATCAGCTTTTTGCCTTTTCTCCCTTGTCCCTTGTCCTTTGTCCTTTGTCCTTTGCAAATGACCAATACTTCTCTACGAGAGGCTACGCCAACGACTTCTCTACGAGACGCTACGCGAACGCTACTTCTCTTCTTAGGCTGCGCCAACGACGCCGCTCAGTACAAGTCAGTACAAGTGACCAATGACTAATGACTAATGACTAACCGCTCTCGCGCTCTAGGATATATTGGGACTGAATTCGTTGTATCACCTGGTTGTCAACGGCTTCTTTGGCCATGCGAATTGCATTAAAAGTTGAAGGAGCTTGCGAGCTACCGTGACCGATAAAACAGACTCCTGCCACGCCTAACAGCAAAGCGCCGCCGTGTTCGGCGTGATCCATTCGCTGCTTAACCCGTTTCAGGTTTGGTTTTAAGAGTGCTGAACCGATTTGACCATGCAATCCTTGGGGTAATTCTTCCCGCAGAATTTGCAGAATCACTTCTCCGACTGCTTCGGCAAATTTTAACAATACATTGCCCACAAAGCCATCGCAGACAATTACATCAAAGCGACCGGAAAGCACATCACGCCCTTCGGCATTGCCAATGAAATTAATTTGGGAATTTTCGCGTAGCATTTGGTGGGCGCGGACGGCTGCATCATTGCCCTTAGAGTCTTCTTCGCCGATATTCAGCAAACCTACCTTAGGTTCGGTTGTACCCAAGACATACTGACTGTAAACCGATCCCATGACGCCAAACTGCTCTAAAAACTTGGGACGGCAATCGACATTTGCGCCAACATCAAGTACCAGCACTGGCTTCCCAGCAATAATCGTGGGAAAAACTGTCCCGATCGCTGGGCGGTCAATTCCCGGTAATCGTCCTAAGCGGAGTAAAGCTGATGCCATAGCTGCCCCAGAATGACCGGCAGAAAATACCGCATCTGCCTGTTGCTGCTTGACCAAATCCATGGCCACATTGATAGAAGCCTTGCGTTTGCGTCTAACTGCGTTTAAAGGCTCCTCATCCATTGCGATCGCTTCCTCCGCAGTCACGATCTCCACCTGCCCTAAACTTGTTTTTGATGGCAAGGCAGCTTCTATTTGTTGGGGATCACCAACCAACAATATATCTACACCCAATTCTTCTCGTGCTCGCATTGCGCCAGCAACGATTTCACCGGGTGCGTGATCCCCTCCCATTGCGTCAATTGCGATCCTTACGCGAGTCGATCTCATTGCTCACAGCTTCTAGAAACCTTACAAATTTTACCAGATGGCTTTGCCGAAAAAGCTTAACTTTCTCACTGCCAAATTAATTCTGTTACTATTGCAACAATTTTTGCTGGCAAGCTTAAGATAGCACGAATTGTTCGGTATTGGGCACTTGTACTGAGCGTTCGCGTAGCGCGATGCCCTGAGCTTGCCGTACCACTTCGTGGAAGCAAGCTACGCGTAGCGTCTCGTAGAGAAGGGTCTCGTAGAGAAGTCGTTGGCGCAGCCTAAGAAGAGAAGTATTGGGCATTGGTTATTCTCCTCATCTCCCTCATCCCCCTCATCTCCCCACGCTCCCCCTACTCCCCAGCACCCTACTCCCCACTCCCCAGCACCCAATTAACTAGCGTCCGAACGCCGTAACCGGTTGCCCCTGCGCCGTTGTAGCCATTTTCTTTATCTGTCCACACTGGTCCTGCAATATCTAAGTGCGCCCAAGGGGTTTCTTTGATGAATTGTTTGAGGAAAAGGGCAGCAGTAATAGCACCACCTTGACGCGGGCCTGTATTTTTCATGTCCGCGATGCCAGACTTTAGCCCTTCAAAATATTTTTCTTCCATTGGCATCCGCCAAATTTTTTCTCCTGAAGTTTCAGCAGCTTTCTCGATCTGGGAAGCGACAGCATCATCGGGAGTGTACAAACCAGCAATATCATCACCCAAGGCTATGACGTTGGCACCAGTTAGGGTGGCTAAATCGACGATCGCATCTAAGCCCAGTTTGTCGGCATACACTAAGGCATCTGCTAGGGTTAAACGTCCTTCAGCGTCAGTGTTGTTGACTTCGATTGTTTTGCCATTAGATGCTGTGAGAACGTCTCCAGGGTGCATGGCGTGACCGCTAATCATGTTTTCAGTCGCCGCAGAAATAAAGTGAACTTCAACATCTGGCTTGAGTTGAGCAATTGCTTTTGCTGCGCCCAACGTGGCAGCTGCTCCGCCCATATCCATTTTCATGGTTTCGATGCCGCTACCAGCACCTTTAATGTTGAGTCCGCCGGAATCGAAGGTTACACCTTTACCAATTATTGCTAATTTCTTTTTGGGTGTACCTTCTGGCTTATAAGTCAAGTGAATGAATTTCGGTGGCAAATCGGAAGCTTGGGCTACTCCCAAAAAAGCACCCATGCCCAACTTTTCACAGTCTTCTCGTTCCAGAATTTGCAGTTGTAAACCGTGTTCTGTGGCGATCGCTTGAGCAGTTTCGGCTAAAGTAATTGGTGTGACTGCGTTAGCTGGCGCTGCTACTAACTGCCGTGCCAAAATTACCCCGGAAACGATTTGATTGGCGCGGGTGATGGCTGCTTCTTGCCCACCAAAACCTAGTAAATCTACGGTTTCTATTTGTGATCCTTTATCTTCTACTGGTTCAGATTTAAAGCGAATATCTTCGTAAAGTGCTAATTCGACACCTTCGGCGATCGCTTGGGCAGTTGTGGCTGGATCGTTGTTCCATAATGGAAAACTAAATCCCAGAATTTTGCTTTTTTGCTTTTTTCCTACCCTGGCTACAGCCGCAGAAGCCCGTCGCAGAGTATCTGGTTTTAGTGCATCTGGTTTACCCAAACCTACCAGAATCAGTTTACGCACTGGGCTACCAGCATTTACACGGGTGAAGATTGTCGTGTTGGCTTTACCTTTAAATTCTTCTTCAGCAATCAGTTCTTTTAAGATCCCGGAAAACTTTTGATCTAAAGTAGCTAATTCTCCGGTTAACTCTACTGCATCTTCAAATAATCCAATTGCCAAACTATCGCCCGCCCACTCTAGCAAAGGCTGATCACTAGGTTTAATTGTCATTTTGGGATTTTGTGTAAATATTCCTTCCTGTACCAGTATTGCTCAAAATTCTTGTTTCATGGTGAGGGGAGTGGGCAAGGTGGGAACCCCACTGGGGATAAGGGGGTAATGGCGAGTGAGCGAGCAAGGGACATTAGGGATAATTTAGCGTGTGACAAATCCGGTGTTAGCCAAAAAATTTTTTATAAACACTTAATTCAAAAGGCTGATGCACGGTACAAGAGTCATCTTAAAAAACTAAAAGAGTCAGAGTAAGAAGAATGGGTAAAAGCCTAAAAGAAAAAATTAAAGAACAGCTAATAGAAAGCCAAATTAAAATTGAAAGCCGCGCTCAAGAATTAATAGCTCAGGAATTAAATAGACAAAAACTTAGACTAGATAAACAGCAACCTAAAGCTCGATTAAGAAAGGTAAAAGGTTTGAAACAAAGAGAAGTAGTTATATTTGGAAAGATTAATCACAGAACATTAATTTAGTAAAATACTGCAAAAGCCTGCCAAAGTCCAACGACTTGGCAGGCTTTAAACTTATTAAAAATGTTTAGCCTCACTCAACCTTTTGAATCACCTTGAAAGGGCTAGTTCTGTCTTTGAGACTTGTGATCTCCGTTCATAACTCCACTTATTTACCTTCTGCTTTCCGCCCAATGCCATATACCCCAATTGCATTTGTGTCAATGTCAAATTTCCTGGCGATCGCTTTGATTATTTCTTGCTCAACTGGTGTAGTCTGATGATCAAGCTGGGCAATTTTGTCACACTGAGCCAACAAAGGCATAGCAAAATCACGATTCAGCTGATTGAGCAATATATCTAAAGACTTAGGTGATTCGATATTTTGGGCAATGACATCCAACGAGGTAGGACTGAGCTTTAGAGCTTGTAATTCTGGCAAAATTTCTTTCCAAGTCTTTTCTGGATGACTGGCTAGAATCATGTGAACTAAAATTTGATCCATGACGGCTTCTTGAGCGATCGCACTTGACAAATATTTCTCACTTTCGGCTTTTAATGTTGCCAATGTCTGTGGCGATGTGAGTGAAGTTGATTCATCAAGCTTGGCTTCGTAAAATCGACAAGCAGCATACCCCAATGAATAGATCATCGTCGCATTTGAACTAGCCGCGATCGCTACACCCGCCAAAGGCACATTTCGCAGCAAGCCTAATCCCGCAGCTTTCAAAAGACGCTCTCCACCCAAAGCCAAACCAAAAATTGCTAAAACTTCACCTTTACGGGCAGGATCTTTTAAATCTAGCCCGTAGACAGATGCAATTTGATAAAGCATTTCTGACTGCAATTTTGTTGTCGCTGTTAAATCAATTGCAAACAATGCCACTGCTATTCCTGGTAAAATACTAGTTGCTAGTCCAACTGTGGCTGCTTGAGTTGCTTTTTCCACCATGATTCGGTGAGCAATCTGGCTGGGTAATTCATTGGGATACTGTTGCTTGAGCTTATTTACCGCAACTTCTGCTTTTTCCAAATCAACAAGGTTAGTAGTACCAATTAGCCAATTGAGATTTAACACTCCAGATAGTTTTCTAATTAGCCAATTTTCGTTAAGGCGATTTACAATTTGACCGCTAGTTTGAGTTGTTTGTTCAATTAACTTGTGTGTTTGTTTCGCCGTCGCTTCTCCCACCCCTACTGCTGTGTCAAAAACTACTTTGCCAGTCTGAGCAACAGTTTCAACAAAAGACTCTAATCCAGACGGTTTATTTTCTACCGATGATTGAGCCGTGATTTTTACTTCTGAAGTTTCTCTGGGTGAATTAACTAATTTATTCACCTCTATTTTTTGGGGTTTGTCTGCCATTGCTTGATACCATCTTGTAAAGCCTCTCTCTTTAACTTGTAGCGAAAGTGTGAGTGGCTTGACATCCGTCTATAAACGTAAATATCAGTTTAAGAGCAACTATTTTATTGTCTGAATAACTGTGTTAATCCATCAAAAATAGGAACATATTACTCAGGGGTAAGTGTTCCCAAATACGCCAAAACTCGATTTATATCTAATCCCCGCGTTTGATCTAGCAAGACAATGGAAGACAGAGGCAAACCAGCAGCACCAGCTGACAAACGTGGGTATAAACTGGGATTATTGAACACCCAAGAACCACTCTGGGTAGTTGAAGGTGCAATTATTAGCATTAGACCTATCCACAAATAAAGCTCAAAATAGCTGAAACTCTTACATAGCTTGCTTTTGAGCTTAAATAAAACAAAAACCTCTAAAACCCTCTCCAGAGTTAGGTTTTAGGCAAATAAAGTTCTCATTTCCGGATAAGTCTATTGGATAGCGGACTTCTCCCCAAGGTATACCGACCACTACAGGAGGTCGAGTTCCTTACTGTTCAAGTCCTCTAGGAGTACTAGTAGGCAAAGTTACTATAATTACGTCGCCACACT
This sequence comes from Nostoc sp., assembly GCF_054880495.1. Taxonomy (NCBI): domain Bacteria; kingdom Bacillati; phylum Cyanobacteriota; class Cyanophyceae; order Nostocales; family Nostocaceae; genus Nostoc; species Nostoc sp. Next base: position 15,428 of record NZ_JBTYKD010000313.1, on the reverse strand, counting down.
CAAGCAAATCAGGTTGGAGCATCCTTGCCACCAACAACTGTTAGCCCAACTCCAGAGATATATTCTACTGGCTTCCCTTTTGGCTGTCCTTGGGAACCCCAATCAGAAGAGTCTTCTTGAAGGAAATTTCCTTCGCCTTGGTTAATTTCCTCATTTAATAATTGCCACAATTGATGTTTTTCTTCTAAAGGAAGGTTGGCAATGGCATCTAGAAGTGATTCAAAAGGAATTTGCAATTTGACTGTTGTTTTGGTCATAGTCTGTTTTGAGTTTGTTTAATAAAACAAATTCAATTATCATAGCACGGCATCAATCCACGTACCATCTCAATTAATCAGACAACTTGTTAAAGGTAGGCAAACTTCAGCCACACTTTACTATAATAACAGCAGATGTTAAAGCGGTCAGAGCAGCACTTTCTCAGGGTGTAAAGTTCAATGTGTATATCCATCTGTCTAGCCCTTTAACAGGAAACTAACTACAAGATAAAATTTAAAAATTAATTTGATGCTCAATCCACAAAAGCTACCATTTCTAGAGTCTATTGGTTGGCAGCTAAAAAATGTATATCAAATGAGTGAGAAAGAAATTGTTCAATTGTATCAACGCAATTGGCATCATCAAACTACCTTCAAAAATTTAAAAAAAGAAGAAAAGGATTTTGTTCATTATTTAGCAAAGAAATATAACTCTTGGATATTACCGGATTTTGAAATGTTTAATCTCGACCATCACAATAATATACTTAAAATCCTTAATGCTTTCAATCCAGAAGTTTTCAAAAAAGCTTCTGCATACTTTGGCGGTGGTACACTCTTGACGTTAGAGTATGATGAATACAGGCTTAGTAAAGATATTGATTTTCTCTTCCCTTATGGAACTGAAAATTACAGGTATTTAAGAAATTTGATTTATGACGAAGGAATTGTAGCATTATTTAAAAGTACAATAGATATCGAATTAGGTGAAAATACAATAAATCAATATGGTATTCGTTTCCCTGTTGTAATCAATGAAACAACTATTAAAGTAGAAATTGTAGCCAATGGTATTTTTACTTTAGACCCTCCTGTTTATCCAGAATGGACAAAAATTCCTTGTCTAAGTATAAGCGATAGATTTACATCAAAACTAATGGCTAATGCTGACCGATGGAACGATTCAAGTACACAATCTAGAGATTTGATTGACTTAGCAATATTGCGTGTAAATAACGAAATACCCGCACGTGCAATCGCTAAAGCTTCAGAAAGCTACGAAGTAAAAAAGCCATTAGTTAAAGCCATCACTAATTTTACTGAAAAAGAAAGATATAGAGATAAGTGTTTTCAGGAGTTAAACATACCTTCAGAAAAATTTCCAATAATAATGGATGGAATAAATTGGCTTCTTGTTGACTTTGAATCTATGAATTAAAGGAATTTAAAATGCAATCATCACTACCATTATCTGACCGCGTGATAAATCTTACATTAGCATTGGTAGGAAAATAGATTGACTCCCAAGCCGTGAGCAGATCATAGGGGTATGAGTAAGCTAATCGCCATTGTAAATTAGTATTGCACCTTATCTGTTGAGTACCTATAAGCTGATTCAGTGTGCTTTTCCCAACGGAATAGAAACACAAGACAGATGTCCTTTACCCTATTTCTCACCTAACAAGGCAAAAGTTAAAATATTGTGTGGCTCAAGTCCAATACACTCTTAGTTAGTACATCCCAAGTGTTAAGGTCTTTCCGTGCGATCGCACTTCAGTTATAGGAGAAGCTGATGCGATCGCTGTTTCCCAATTTAATTATTCTGGGTCTTAACTGTAGACGTGCGAAGGGTGACTGAGGTTCGGATTTCACAACTGATAACCTAATGTCAACAACACTTTACCTTCTAAAATAGTGAGTATTTCTGGAGTCAAAACGCCCAGTTTTCTTTGCAATCTGGTTTTATCAATTACCCGCAATTGGTGGCAAAGAGCAACTGAATCTCGTTCTAATCCACCTTCACCACTTGGAATTAATAAACAGGTTGGCAAAGACACACGACGTAAATTTGTTGTTAAAGGAATGGTGATGACAGTGGTGGAAAATTCGGCGACGATATCATCTTGAAAGATAATAACTGGTCTTGTTCCTGCTTGTTCAGAACCCTTGGTAGGCTCTAAATTGGCTAGCCATACTTCACCTCGTTGAACCCTCATTTCAAATCTTCTTGTGTAAGAAGTTCTGCATATTCATCTAATCCTGCTTCAGCTAGTTGACGATCTTCCTGAGCAAATTCACTGTAAAGAGCAGCCATTTGATTTTTATCTATTTGCCAGCTAACATTTCTGCTGCGGAATTTGAGGAAGGCAATAAAATCACTAACTTGTTTGAGTTGTTCTTCATTCAATTTGTCTAATTCATGGCTGAGGAACTCTTTGAGAGCAACCATTTGAGAGTCTCCAAAAATATGTGGTTAAGCTTTTTGAGGACGCAAGCATTATTTGAAGGTGACGAGATATTAGATGTCCTTTACCCTATCTTCTCACGTAACAAGGCAAAAGTTAAAATATTGCGTGGCTCAAGTCCAATACACTCTTAGTTAGCACATCCTAAGTGTTAAGGTCTTTCCGTGCGATCGCACTCCAGTTATGGGAGAAGCTGAAGCGATGCCTACGGCGGTAAACTACGCTGTTTCCCAATTTGGACTCGCTTGAATTCAAATTTAACATTACTTAAAAAACTCCCTTAATTAAAGCAAAATAAGTTTACTCTAAAAGCATATTCCAGTGTATATACGGTGGTTATATAGCTTTGACATGATTAGTATATAACAAATAATACAGTGTAGGCGTTACTCATTTATACCACAATTAATAGTTGGGAAAATTGACGCTCTAAACCCTCGCCCTTAGCGATGAAGAAGATTGAGGGCATCTTGGAAGAGGTCGGCTGTCAGGGTCAGGATTTATTGGCTAAGTATTTGTCGAACACTTAATTCGTCTAATAAAAATATTTCGAGTTGCTCAAGAACGATTCAGATTAAATAGAAATAAATACGAGCAGATAATTATGACTATTTGTGGGCTTGTTAGATTCCGAATAGGAACATTTATTTTCTAGTCATAAAAATCTGGAATTATCCCCGCTTAATTCTCTTAAAGAGATGCAATGTTTTTTCTTGTTTTAAACAGCAAGTATCTCTAATGCTTATTCTACCGTACAGCAAAGCTATGTTTGCCATCAGACGATCACTTTTCACAAATTAGTGATAGTAGGGGTTTGACAGTTTTCGGAGATGTCTAATGATAAAAGTGCAACACCAAGCCATTTAAAAAAACATTGGCTTCTTTATGGTATTACTGCAACTATTTTAATCATTATCCAATGGAGATTGAATTTTCTTACGATATTAATGGGATTGCTAAAGTTACAGCCAGTATTCCCGCTATTGGTAAGAGTGTCAAAATTGCCTATGGACATTCAAACAAGCGCATGAGTGATGAGGAGAAACGAGCCGCTACTGAGCGTAGTCAGGATTTGTGGAAACAGAATGCACGGGCAAAACAGTATGAAAGCCTGATTAATAAAGCTGAACGGTTTATGGCAGGTATCCCACCCCAGGAACGATCGCCTCTTTCTCGTGCGGTAATGGATTTGAAAGATGCTTTGATAACTGACAATTCCAGGCTGCTCGATGAGACGGGCGATCGCCTAATAGACAATATGTGTTGAATAGTGAATTTTTTACTCGGCTAGAAAAGGCAGCTATGGAGATTTCTAGGAAACAGCAGTATCAACCTACTTCCAACTCTACTAACAATTCTTCGGACAGTTGCTTTGTTGTCACAGCCACCTACGGTACACCCTATGCACCAGAGGTAATGAAATATCGTTACTTCAGGGATGAATATTTGACCAAAAATATCTTAGGGAGGAAATTCATTAGTCATTATTATCGCTTTGGCCCGATAGCTGCAAGCTACATTAAAAAGCACCCAAATGTTAAAAAAGTGATGGCGTCTATACTGGGTAATCTAGCTAACTATTTACCCAATGAAAAGTAGTCATATCTAAGTCTAAGACGCCATGTAGGGATAAACTTAGTACTTCTGGATACTGATGTTATCCAAGCTTTTAGCTTTTATTAATGGTAAAGCAGTGAATAAGGTTTAGTAGCCTAATTCGAACAGCACAAGATATGAGTTTCGCGTCTCACCCTATCCTCTCATCTCTAGCCCCGTACCGATATCAGCATTACTTTCTAAAAAGTCGTTAGCCTTAAGAATTTCATAGAGATTAATATTTTGTTCTAGTAAGCAAGCGTGTCCACAATGGGGCAGCACCACAATCTTGTTATTTGGTAAGATATTCCCTATCCGCTTGACTTCAGTTACAGAAGGTAAAAGGCGATCGCTAGCACCGGCAATTAACAAAACTGGTTGAGTTAAGCGGCCTAATTGTTCCTCATCAACATTAAACTCTCGCAGTAAAGACAACCGCCAATGAACGGTTTCTGGCGGTACAGAACGCATAGTTTTCAACAGTTCATGGCGATCGCTTGGAGAAATGCGTGGCAAAGATGCTAGGAAGGGCAACAACCCCAGTGCGCCAACATCATACAATCCTGATGGCACTAAGTAAGTAAGTTGGGATACCCAACTCAACCAAGGACGAAGATGAAAGGACGAAGCTGGGTTAATTAGGATAATTCGCTTAAATAAATGTGGCGCTTGGATCGCCACTTTCATTGCCAAGCAACCACCAAAGGACTCACCACATAGGTAAACTGGCCTCTGAGGGATTTTTTCTAATTCGGCGTCGATCAAGTCCAATACACTCTTAGTTAGCACATCCCAAGTGTTAAGGTCTTTGCGTGGGATCGCCAAACTGCGGACATCAAAGCCAGTTTCTAATCCAGCAGTTTGCGATCGCAATAGTTGGCCAGTTCCATCCATTCCTGGCAAATATACCAACAAAGGATAGTCTGGCTGTACTCTTTCAGGAGTCAGGAAACAAGGGTTTAGCTCAACTTCTGTTATGGTCATTTGTTACTAGTCAATGGTATAAAACTTTTGAAATGCTGATTGTTGTTTATATAAAGCTTCGGTTCTTTTGACCTTAATAGCAACCTTGACGCAGTAAGCTACTAATTTCGCCGTGACAGTGTTCCGTCAGTTCAGCTATAATAGTTCTGGCCTGTTTGCCGTGATATTTTTTCTGCTGTTGGGGTGTAATCCAATAAGGGCGACCGATTAACACCGCAACCCGCCGATAAATTACCAAAGGATGCCAACCACCTTGGTTAAATAAAGGTTCTGAAGGGTCAAATAGGCTCAAAAGCTTTAAGGGGAAGCCAGACGTGTTTACCTCTTCTAAGGAGGCGATCGCGATCGGTAAAATAGCTAAATCCGGCACATTCGCTCGCAATGCCAAATGAGCAAATCCCCGATGAAATTCACCCAGATGGTTTGGCACAGTAAATTTCACCATTGGTTCTGTCCCTTCTGGAAATACTCCCACCATCTGCTTCGACTGTAATAGCACCTGCGACTGTGAAAAAAAGCTTTGCAGGCGGTTTTCAGCTTCCTCCAAGGGGAAACACCCCAATTGTCCGGTGACAATCTCCCGCATTACTGGCACTTGTCCCATGTAGTGATGGCAAGCAAAGCGAATCGGATTCGATAACGCCGCCATTAAAACCACTGCATCCATAAAGCTGCGGTGATTGCTGACTACCAGTACGCTGGTATCCTGGGGAATGCGATCCTCATAATAGCGAAACATTTGGGTTGAAAATGCCGCCACCAAAGCGCGAGAAATCTCTAGGGGGCTATTTCGACTCATACCTAATCAATATATTTTTCCGGTAAATATGCCAGTTTATCTTAAATTAATTTTTACATTTCTTTACTATTGCCATCACCGTCTTAAGATAGAAATGTCTAATCCCCAAAAGCAGCTAGATTTTTTACCTTGGGAATTATGTATTCCTGAATACAATAGTATCATTTAATAGTAACTATTAAAAAAAACTATGATTAGTTAATTTCGATCTTTTAGGCAAAAATGAGATGAATTGATGCATATTACAAAAGGATTGTTGACCTGATAAATTTGCTAGTATTAAGGTATTATTGGAAAAAATGGGAATAATATTGTATAATTTTGTAATTTTACCGGACAAAGCTAAGATGTAAAACATTTTAATAAGTTAATTTTTATATTGCATGAATCTAGTGAATAAAACAAAAAAGACATTTGCACTAACAACACCGCTATATTATGTAAACGATGTCCCTCATATAGGCAGTGCTTATACTACGATCGCAGCCGATGTAGTCGCGCGATTTCAGAGGCTACTGGGGCATCGGGTATTGCTGATTACAGGTACAGATGAGCATGGGCAAAAAATTCAGCGCTCGGCAGAAAGTTTAGGCAAGGCACCGCAAGAGTTTTGCGATGAAATTGTCCCTAGCTTCATTAGTTTGTGGCAGTTACTAGATATTCAATACGATCGTTTTAGTCGGACTACTGCACCTCGTCATGAAGCGATCGTCAAAGAATTCTTTGAGCGAGTCTGGGAATCTGGTGATATCTACCAGGGACAACAACAAGGCTGGTACTGTGTATCCTGCGAAGAATTCAAAGAAGAACGGGATCTCTTAGAAGGACACCGTTGCCCGATTCATACTAACAAAGAAGTCGAGTGGCGAGACGAGCAAAACTATTTTTTCCGCTTATCCAAATATGAAAATAAGCTGACAGAATTTTATCAATTTAGACCAGATTTTATTCAACCAGAAAGTCGGCGGAATGAAGTCCTCAGCTTTGTAAATCAAGGGCTGCAAGACTTTTCAATTTCGCGGGTAAATCTAGATTGGGGTTTTCCTGTACCAACTGATCCCAAGCACACCCTTTATGTCTGGTTTGATGCGCTGCTAGGTTATGTCACAGCATTACTAGAACCAGATGCAGAACCGACTTTAGCAAATGCTTTAGAAACATGGTGGCCGATTAACTTGCACCTAATTGGTAAGGATATTCTGCGCTTCCATGCAGTTTACTGGCCAGCAATGTTGTTGTCGGCTGGCTTACCCTTGCCAGAGCGAGTATTTGGGCATGGCTTTTTGACCAAAGATGGTCAGAAGATGGGCAAAAGTCTGGGTAACACCCTTGATCCGGTGGCGTTAGTTCAGCGCTATGGTAGTGATGCCGTTCGTTATTACTTCCTTAAGGAAATCGAATTTGGCAAGGATGGAGATTTTAATGAGGTTAGGTTCATTAATGTTCTGAATGCAGATTTGGCGAATGATTTAGGTAATTTGCTCAATCGCACCTTAAACATGGTGAAGAAATACTGCGCTGAGAATAATGTTCCATCAATCGGCAATGAAGCAATTCCTGACGAAAATCCTTTGAAAACAATTGGTTTACGTTTAGGTGAACAGGTAAAACAAGCCTACCAGGAGCTAGCTTTCAGTCAAGCCTGCGAGGCCATCCTTTTACTGGTGCAAGCTAGTAATAAGTTTATTGATCAACAAGCTCCTTGGTCATTATATAAGCAAGGACAGCAGGAGACGGTGGAAAAAGTTCTCTACGCAGTTCTAGAATCAGTTAGAGTAGCAGCTTATCTGCTTTCCCCAATTATTCCGAACATCAGTAGCGATATTTATCAGCAGCTGGGCTTCGGAATAAACTTTAACGATCAAATACAAAGTTCAGTTATCGCTCCTTTTCCCATGCATTCGACATGGGGAATACTATCGAGTAAACAACAGTTGGGTACACCCCAACCAATTTTTAAGCGAATAGAACCCCCGAAAAGCGATTAGTCCTGATCAAAGTCTGATTTTGTTCAATTTCTTATTCTCTCAAAAAATTTATCGGGGCTTAACTTATATTAGCCCCGGAACATTATCATAAGCCGCTGTGACTAGCATCTAAAAGTTGGTAATTTGTATCAAAAATAACAGGGATAAAAATTGAGGTATGACAATGATGTTGAATAATTTTGAAACCGATTCAATTTTTACGCCAGAACAAGTTTTGGAGAATCGGGGCAGGGTTGCCATATTTATAGATGGCTCAAATCTATTTTACGCTGCATTGCAACTAGGGATCGAAATCGATTACACGAAGCTCTTGTGCCGATTAACTGGAGGTTCTAGATTACTGCGTTCTTTTTTCTACACTGGGGTAGACCGGACAAACGAGAAGCAACAGGGGTTTCTGCTGTGGATGCGTCGCAATGGTTATCGAGTCATTGCGAAGGATTTAGTACAGCTACCAGATGGCTCTAAAAAAGCTAACCTGGATGTAGAAATAGCAGTAGATATGATGGCGCTAGTTGATTCTTATGATACCGCAGTTTTAGTTAGCGGTGATGGAGATTTGGCTTATGCGGTAAATTCAGTCAGCTATCGCGGCGTGCGGGTAGAAGTGGTGAGTTTACGTTCGATGACCAGCGACAGCTTAATTAATGTAAGCGATCGCTACATTGATTTAGAAGCCATCAAAGAAGATATTCAAAAAACCCCTCGCCAAAGCTATCCATATCGGCCGTTATCTGGTATAGGTTTTTTGGAAGACCCCAGAACTAGTGATGGACATCTAGAAATCCAAGAATAATGGCGCATCAATTTCATCAAAAGGGGAGAGAGGTGGGAAAAAAAATCCAAAATTTCTCCTCCACTCGCTCCTTCCTTCTTTTACCTTTAACCTTTTTATTGATATTTGGTTTAGTTGCTTGCGGGGGTAAATCCCCCACAGCTTCTCAACAAAATACTGGGGGATCAGCTAATCAAGATAACAATTTAACTTTCTTTGGTGTCACCCTAGAACAAGCAGATGAAGTCGGACGACCGATTTGGAAAGTTAGAGCGACACGGGCGAAATACACTAAAGAAAAACAAATTGGTCAGGCTGAAAGTCCTTATGGTGAACTATACCAAGATGGGAAAGTGGTTTACCAAATCAAGGCAGATGTAGCAGACATTGAACAAAATGGGAAGCAGTTGTTTCTTAAAGGTAAAATATTTGCCACAGACCCTAATAATGGGGTTGTGTTGCAAGGTAATGAATTAGAATGGCGTCCTCAAGAAGATTTGTTGATTGTCCGCAACCAGATTAACGGGAGTCATAAACAACTACAAGCAGTGGCGCAGGAAGCGCGAGTTAAAACCCGCGAACAGCGCATGGAATTTTCTGGAAGGGTAGTAGCAAATTCCGCTGATCCCCAGATGCAAGTTAGAACCGAGCATTTAATCTGGAAAATAAAAGAAGAAAAATTGATTGGCGATCGCCCCATACAAATTGACCGATATAAAGATAATAAAATTAGCGATCGCGGCAAAGGAAATTCTGCCGAAGTCAACTTAAAAACGAAAATTGCCACTATTCAACAGAATGCTCAATTAGAATTACTAGACCCACCAGTGCAAATTGCTAGTAACTCTATGACCTGGAACATGAACGCAGAAACTGTCATTACAAATTCCCCCGTGCGGGTGTTCCAGCGTGTCGAAAATCTTACTGTTACCGCCAATCAAGGTGAAATGAAAATACCGCAAAAAACGGTTTATTTAACAGGTAATGTCAACGCCATTGGTCAGCGTCGCCAGTCTTTGAAATCTAATTCATTAACTTGGTATTTAGACAATAAGTTAGTTGAAGCTCAGGGAAATGTAGTTTATCGGCAAGTTGACCCACCGTTAAATTTTCGGGGTGAAACAGCCGTTGGTAATCTGCAAACAGAAAATATTGTTGTCAAAGGTGGCAGTTCTAGCGGTAGAGTAGTAACAGAAATTATTCCCCAAGAAAAAGCTAATCGTCAGTAGTAGAGTTAGGGGAGTAGGGAGTAGGGAGTCTTTGAACTCCTCTTCTCGTGGGGTGGGCAGCGTTCGACTGAGCGCTCACGCCGAAGTCTTGCCCCCCCAGTTCTTATGGACGGGCGAGACGCCCATCCCACAAGAAATAGTTGGATATTTTTTATTTGGAAGTCTTTTAAACTAGATGAACGAAATTTTAATTCTCCTTCATCCCCCCACCTCCACCCTGACCCAGAAATTTTGGGTTGGTCGAGTCCTAAACTAGGATCTTAAAACTACAAGTCCTTTGATAACTCATGAATGGATCAAACCGATTAGGTAAGGAATCCTTGCCAATATCCCAGCAAGCAGAACATTCCCACCATCAAGATACAGACCATGAGTATACAGATCATACTCATGGGACTGAAGAATCGACTCATCCTCATATCCATAGCGAAGAGTCTTTACGGCGAATTGTCAATCGATTATCGCGTATAGAAGGACATGTTCGCGGTATTAAGGGAATGGTGCAGCAAAGTACCCCTTGTCCTGATGTTCTACTGCAAATTGCCGCAGTGCGCGGCGCATTGGATCGGGTAGCGCGAATTGTTTTGGATGAACATTTAACTGAGTGTATTGCTAGAGCCGCACATGAGGGTAATATTGATCTTGAAATTAAACAGTTAAAAGCTGCTTTAGATCGATTTTTACCTTAATAATTAGAAAAATAAAAAATTAACTAGCACGACAAGACATTTTGTAGAGATGCCAGATTTGCTGTATTGACTGAGGCAGAGGGTTATTTATGCCAAAATTCAAATAATTCGTAATACTTCTCTACGAGAGGCTGCGCCAACGGCTGCGCTGAGTACAAGTTCGTAATTCGTAATGAAGCTTGCGGAAATGACTTTAAAAAAATATAAATTTAACTATTATTTAAATGTCAATATAAACAAACCTCTAATTCTTTTCTTGCACGGTTTCATGGGAAACATTAATGAATTTGATGGAGCCATAAAATTACTAGCTAAAGATTTTTCTTATCTCACCCTTGACTTCCCAGGACATGGTAAAACCCAAGTTTTAGGAGGTGATGAATACTATAGAATAGAACCCACAGCTCAAGCAATAATCAATTTATTAGATGAATTAAAAATAGATAAATGCTACTTAATTGGTTATTCAATGGGGGGAAGATTGGCTTTATATCTAACTCTACATTTCCCAGAACATTTTATTAAAGTTATATTAGAATCAGCTTCCCCAGGTTTAGCAACAGAAGCAGATCGATTAGAACGAGTTAGACGTGATGCTCAAATAGCTAGAAAATTAAGCAGAAGTATTATTAAAACTGATTTTGTGACTTTTCTGTCAAATTGGTATAGTCAGCCAATTTTTGGTTCTATCAAAAATCATCCAGAATTTGAAAGATTGCTAGAAAATCGTTTGCAGAATCATCTGACTGAATTAACGAAATCACTCCAATTTATGGGGACTGGTAATCAACCATCTTTATGGGAAAAACTTAAAGACAATACAACGCCTTTACTTTTAGTAGCTGGTGAAAATGATGAAAAGTTTAGAGATATAAATACAGAAATGGCTAATATATGTAAAATTGCCCAACTAAAAGTAATTAGTAATACTGCACATAACATTCACTTTGAAAAGGCTGTAGAATTTGTGCAAAATATCAGAGAGTTTTTCCAGAAACAGTAAACTTATTTTACTGCTTCTTTGGCTGCTTACCTAATGGCTGAATCTGCGGAGTTGGGGTTAATTTTACTGTTGGTGGTTGCTTGGCTGCGGTTAATTCCTCTTGCAACATTTTCTGATAAACTTTAGGCAAAGAGCTACTAATAAAATTTGTTTCTATACCATATCCGAGACTTGTCCAGGTAGGAGAGAGTCGCCGCAAAACATCATTTAACTTTCCGTGACGCAACTGTTGGGAAATATCAATTCCCCAAACTTTAGAATCATTTAACCAACGGTAAACTACTACATCTTGATATTCTGCTTCAAAACTATAAGCAGTCCAAAACATCATCTGCATCGGCTTTGGGTGATAACGGGGGGCTAAACGATACCAAGTAACGTTGATAATTTGATATCTACCAGCAGCAGTGGAACAATTACCTGTGTTGGGGCCTGTGACAATTGTGACGCATATCTCAGGATGTCGGCTAAGATCGTTGACTTGCTGGCCACCATACAACAGCGAATAGGGACGGTTCCCACTAGCCTCACTCGCCGAGATGGTTCGCATTAAAGCGCGGATATAGGGATCGCCCTGTTTCATCACCAAAGGCGGCTGTTTCTCTTCAAAGATGGGATCAGAAGGCGATCGCAAGTCTCCAATATACCATTGCAACAAATATACAAAGCCCAGAAGCGCGGCTATTGGCCCAATAAGTTTTTCAACGCCTTTGAATTCAAAGCCTTTCAGAGTCCGACTCCTTCAAATTTGCTCTCTTTGCTAACAATAATCATTGACGTACTCATTCTGGCAAAGTTCATACTTTATTGTCAGTTATCATTGCCGATTCGCTCATTTTTTTAAGAATTAGAAAAAACGAGCATTAATAAGTATAGCAAGCGACATACTCCCAAAAATACCGAATAAGTATTGTCTTAATACTGTTTGACTTTAATTATGATACAAATACCTTGGTAAGGGCACGGGAATGCCCATTGGTGTCAACTTAACGTAGGAGTTAAGCTTGGCAAGCTTTCGAGGTTTGACCCTCACAAGAACAGCCCCTCTCCCAAAATTGGGAGAGGGGAGCAAATTTTCTAGTTCCCCGAATCCCAACTTGGGAGAAGGGGTTAGGGGATGAGGGCAAAACGTCCTCTCAAAGCAGATTTTTTCTTAAGTTGACACGCATGGGCAATGCCGTGCCCCTACGCGAAATCTATACAGAATTTTAACTAATCCTGCTGCAATGCAGAATAAATCATTAACCTCTTGGGAGGTTAATCAACTGATTACTGAAATTTATTTAAGCGGTAAATTTGAAGTACTATATCCTAACCAATTAACCACAGAAAAAACCTTAGAATTAGGGGTTAATTATAACTGTATATCAGCAAGAATTTTTGATATTCGTCTAGCAGGATTAGTGATTATCTATCCAGTAGATTACTTTGCAACTTATAATATTAAGCACTTTGTCAATATTGAAGGTTTAACAGCTATGACACCTGACCATATTTTGTCTCTCTTATCATACTAAAATTGCATTTTTTCAGAGGTAATTTTTCAGAGTGATCCCTTGTCTGTCCTGAATAAGGGGTTTAGCATTGCGCTTTACCCCTACGTTTTGGGTGTGGGATGGAGCGATCGCTTTACCGAGTTGAATCAAGGGGCGGTGAATTTAGATCGGATATCAGGACTGTTGAAATAGTTCCTGAAAGCTTTTTGAGGCTGCTTCCGGTTTGGCAACAATTTCGACAATTTTATTGCGTGCATCTGCTTCAAACAGCGCCTCAACAGCAACTTGGGCGACTTTTTGCCTGGGGATGCTACCGTCGAAGAGTGTATCAGCACTCTGCATCACGATCGGGTCGGGGTTATCTTCATTCTTCAACCCGCCAGGACGCACAATCGTATAAGTAAGACCACTTTTTTGGATGTACTCTTCAGCTTGCTTTTTCCATAGCAAAATCAGCCAAAACAAGTTCAGTGGATGGAATAACCGCGAAGTACACAAAGAAGAAACTAAGACAAAATGCTCAATTCCCTTTGCCTTAGCAGCATTTACTAAATTTTTAGTCCCTTCAAAATCCACTTTATAGGGGCCAGTGGGGTCAAAGCTAGGTTTTGCCCCAGTAGCAACTAACAAAACTGTGCTATCTCCCAACGCAGCAGTCAGATTTTCTGGTTGTAACACGTCACCTACCACCAATTCGGCTTCAGGAGACAGAATACCCCTAGCTTTCTCAATATCCCGCACCAGGGCTATGACGGGAATATTCCGCGCTATCAACTCTTGGACAATTCGGCGACCTGTTTCACCCGTTGCCCCTGCTACAAATGCTTTCATGAGAAATGCTATCCTAGGAAACTATTATGTGCTTGCTTAGTTCTTTATTTTAGTAATTCTATGGAGTTGATGGGAAATTTATGAGGTTTGGGTGAAAATGGGATACTAGTACGAAATGACCCAAGCATCTGGGGAACTATTAATATAGACGAACGCAAAATTATACAGTAACGCATTTATGCTTTCAAGAAAAAGCGAATATAAATCCTGGGAAATAACAGAAGCAGTTTTACCTGTAGCGTCCAGCCAAGAACAAGCCGAGGACATATTCAGACAAGCAAATGTAGCGACGCTCACAACATTTTCTGGTCGTTATCAAGATTTTATGGAAATGCCTGCCCCAATAGAGAAGGTTGCCGAGTATCTTAATGCTCACGCTTCATGGTTTTCTCATTGCGCTCAACCGATGAAGGTGGAATCACTTGGGGAAAATGGCTACGCTTTAGTAATTGGTCGTTTTGGTGCTTTTGGTTATGAAGTAGAACCGAAAATTGGTTTGGAATTGTTGCCCCCAGAAGAAGGTATTTACCGCATCCGTACAATTCCCATTCCTGATTACCAGCCGCCTGGTTATGACGTAGACTATCGCGCATCTCTACAGTTAATAGAAAGCGATGCTTCTACTAGTATTGGCGAGGTTACCAGAGTTGAATGGGAATTGGATTTAATGGTTTATTTGCACTTTCCCAGGTTTATTCAGCGCTTACCCCAGGCTATAATTCAATCTACAGGCGATCGCTTACTTAACCAAATTGTCCGCCAAGTCTCCCGCCGCTTAACTCGCAAAGTTCAGGAAGATTTTCAGAAATCTTTAGAAATACCCTGTGGTGGCAATTCCAAGCAAAAACGGTGAGTCATTTGTCAGTTGCCATAAACTAATGACAACTGACAAAGGATTACTTACTATGTAGCAGTGAGAATTTTTTGGACAATTTGCACGCCAGTAACAGCCTGCCAAGCAAAAATTCCCAAAAGGGTGAAATTCAACAGAATGTGAGTTGCACGCGCCCAATTTGCTCCTTTCTGCATATAAGGAGACAAAGCAGCAGAAAATGCAATTAAACACATCATACCCAGTCCTGCTAGTAGGTGAGGCCCGACAAATAACTTTTGGTTATTAATGTAAGTGACAGCCATAGCAGCGATCGCACCTGTCACCATGAAAGCTAGGAGTATAGACCCCATTTGGTAGTGTCTGACGTTATATCTACCTTTAATCAGTTCTTTCTTTTCTTCCCCCTGAGCATTTCTGGTACGCTGTACTTGCAGCCCCAAGTAGGCAGCATAAATTGAGAGTGCTAATAGCGCCCACATCAGCACCGGATGAATGAAGTTCAGCCAATATTTTACCGACGCAGAAAGTTCCAGAGTCATCGTGTTCTCGCCCAAGTATTAAATATTCATAAAAATTAGCATAACTCTATTTTCTGTGCTTAAAGTTGCACAAATTACAGCAGTTTTCATGTATTTGAACCACATCTGTCGTAGGGGCACAGCAATGCTCATTGGTGTCAACTTAAGAAAAAATCTGCTTTGAGAAGGCGTTTTGCCCTCATCCCCTAACCCCTTCTCCCAAGTTGGGAGAAGGGGAACTA
>NZ_JBTYKD010000312.1:0-21964 GCF_054880495.1 Nostoc sp. | reverse complement strand
TATTTTATATAATTTTAATCACATAGGTGTAACTCAATTAAATGCTGAAAAGCAGCCGATGAAAAAAGTTCAAAATTATCTCCAAAAGTCCCTAGTACAGCACGGCGTAAATAAGCCACCCATTTGTAATCTCTGAAACCCTTGCTAAAACGTAATTACGAATTACGAATTACGAATTACGAATTACGCGAAGCGGTACTAGGGCATAGTGGCTCTAGAGCGTAAGTTTTTGTCCTCCTAGAGGAGTCGCCCAGATGCCCACACTCACCCTCATTGCGAGTGTGTGGAGTATGTCACAGCGTTGCTCCCTACTCAAATCAGCTAATCTGAAGCCCAACATCAAAATTTGCTGCGTAACTTTGTCCCTGATTGGTGAGCTTGAGCAACATTTGCTCGCCACCATCTTGAAAAATTCCGTCATCAGCATTCTTCTGCGTGCGCTGTCCCTTGCTGGCATAGGGTGTCTGGCTATGTACTTGATCGGTAATCAAGTCATCAAAGTATAGCTGCGACGTAAACTCATAACGCTGCCCTGATGTTGGATTCGTGCGAACCTTAAAGTGGATATGGACGGTTCTGCCTTGATACCAACCAGGATAAATGGTTGTGAACTGGACAGTTCCATTCGCGTTGCTGACTTGATAACCGCGCAAGAACTTTTTACCGACGGTACTAAAATTTTGGTCTGTCACGTCCGAATAGACACCCAGTGCGTCACAGTGCCAAACATCTACGATCGCACCTGCAAGTGGTGTACAACCAGTACTGCCAATTTGAGAAATGTGCAGTGTCAGTTGGAGTGGCACACCGTCTTTCACCGAACCATCTGCTGAATCGGAACGGATGTCGGAGCGGTTGAGCTTCTCATCCACGAAATAGGGGCCTTCAGTCTGTTCTGGACTAACAACACACGCAGGCAACGTAGCAGAATTGACCGCAGATGATGCTGGGATGACGGCTAAACTTGACTTTCTCGGTAGGCATCCAACCACAAGTATTGCCGTTCCGGCTGCCCTAAATAGAGCAAGTACATCTCTGCGATTCCAAATCCGACCTAATTGGCGATTTTTGTTTTTCATAATCACACCACCCTGCTTTTTACAGCTATTTTCAGCTAAATAGACCACGCGGTAGGGGCACAGCATTGCTGTGCCCCTACGATACATGTGGTTCAAATACATGAAAACTGCTGTAATTAAAGGTTTGCTCCCGATCGCGCGGTAGTTTGGCGAGGTGAAATACAAGGGCGCTGCAATTAACAGCTAAGGCTCGACGAATATTCATGATAATTAACCTCGAAACTGTTTTACATTTATGATTAAGCCACTTCAAAATTACAACTTGCTTGGTTTGTGAATTACATTTTTGTAATTTGAGTCAAAGGGTAATGAATTTATAATGGAGTAATGTTTGTCAAGTAAGTAAGTGGGTCAAATTAAATATAAAAGCTTACTCTGCCTCCGGCTTCCCTCTCCTTACTAAGGAGAGGGATTGAGGGTGAGGTTTTATCTTATATTTAATTGTGCCTTCCTACTTAATCAATATTTGTGAACATTCTATTTGTCGAAGATGAAGCCAAAATTGCTAACTTCGTCCGGGCTGGATTGAAGGAGCAGGGATTTGTCGTAGATTACTGCGACAACGGTGATCAAGGATATCTGCGGGCATTAGATAACGAATACGATGCGATCGTACTTGATATTATGGTGCCAGGTAAGGATGGGCTATCGATTCTCAAACAACTACGGCACTCAGGGCACAATACTCCAGTGATTTTATTAACGGCTCGCAATGAACTTGATGATCGCCTGTGCGGGTTGAATCTGGGAGCCGATGACTATATTGCCAAACCGTTTTTTGTGGAAGAGTTAGCGGCTCGAATTCATGCCGTTGTGCGCCGGAGTGTGGGTGAACGCCAAAATTCGCTTACGGTTGGGTCGCTCAAGCTTGATCGGATCACGCGGGAAGTCACCTGTAATCAACGAGCGATCGAACTTACCAGCCGCGAGTTTAATCTTCTGGAGTATCTCATGCGCTCTGCTGGACGAGTTTTCACCCGGACTCAAATCTTGGAACACGTTTGGGGCTACGACTTTAACCCCAACACCAATGTTGTGGATGTTTGTATCCAGCGAATTCGGAAAAAAATTGACCCCATTGATGAAGCAAGCCTGATTGAAAGCATTCGCGGGGTTGGATATCGGTTTCGCAAGCCAGACGATAAACTATGAAACGCTCCTCGTTTCGACTCCGAATTGCACTGTTGTCTGCGGCTTTAGCTGGAAGTGCATTAGTCGGGTTTGGTGCAGTCTCTTGGTTTCAGATTTACGAGGCTAAGATCAGCCAACTTGACGCACAACTGTTAAATCAATTAATGCGGGCAAGCCGGCCACCCGAAGCAGAGCGATGGCAGCGCTATGCAGACTCATTAACCTATGCCTTCGGAACAAATACAAAAACTCCTATTGTACTGTTAGTGCTTGATGCAAACAGCAACACACTTTATCAATCCAACGAGGTGCCAGCAGACTTCGGCTTAAATCGTCTGTTGCTTGAGCGGATTGGGTTGACACCTTTGCCACCGCCCCCAAACAGGGAACGACTGCCAATAACAGAGAGTACACCGCCTTTTCTTCGCCCACGCCTACCTCAATTCGTCTCCCAGCAGACAGCAACAGGAGCTTGGCGGATTGGGGCAGCTAGATTTCCTAATGTTCAGGTTGCCATTGCCGTTAGCCTACAAGCTGTCAATCAAGAAATGGCTACCATTGCCAATATCTTCCTTGTATCAATTCCGGGAGCGCTCCTGCTGGTTGCCGTCGGGGCATGGGTGGTCGCTGGTAGTGCTTTGCGTCCCATCCGTCAATTAACAGGTGTCATTCAACAGTTAACCGTGAAAGGACTAGATCAACGGATTCCAATTGGGACAACGGATGTTGAATTTGTCGAACTGATTCGGGTCTTTAACCAAATGCTGGAACGCCTGGAACGCAGTTTTACACAAGCTTCTCGTTTCAGTGCTGATGCTGCTCACGAACTGAAAACCCCACTAACCATTCTCCAAGGCGAACTAGAACGAACACTGCAACAGGTTGACCCTGGATCGGAAGTGCAACAGCGCTTAAGCAACCTCTTGGATGAGGTGCGCCGCTTGAGTGGAATTATACGGAAACTCTTGCTGCTGTCTTTGGCAGATGCGGGGCAAATGAGCTTGTATTTGGTTGAAGTGGATATGTCTGAGTTGCTGATGGAGATGCTAGAGGATGTGGAACTCCTGGCTCCCCACCTGAGTGTGCAAACCAATATTCCTGATCGGTTAAAGGTACAGGGCGATCGCGATCTCCTCATTCAAGTTCTGCAAAACCTGTTGAGTAATGCCATTAAATATAATCTCGCCAACGGTTGGATACAGATTTACGCTCATCAAACTCAAACAACACTCCACGTCACCATTATCAATGCTTCAATTGATATTCCAGTGAGTAATTGCTCGCGCCTTTTTGACCGCTTTTATCGCGGCGATCCTGCCCGCACCCGCAAAGTAGAAGGGATTGGACTCGGACTCAGCCTCGCCCGTGAAATTGTCCGGGCACATCGTGGCGACCTCACCCTTGACTCAATATCTTTTGGTCAAACAGCGTTCACCCTCACTTTGCCCATTACGTCACACAATTGAGCAATTGCTTAAAATTATTTAGTACAATTGTATTATTAATTGATATAGAAAATTAATTTATGCACCTTCTGTGGTTTCGTCGAGACTTACGTTTGGCTGACAACGAAATTGTCACCTTAGCATCTGCCAATAATGCCGCAGTTTTACCATTCTTCATTATTGACCCTTGGTTTTATCAATGGGTTGATGTCGGTAAAGCACGGGTGCGGTTTTTGTTTGAGTCTTTAGAAAATCTAGATAGCAATTTACAAAAATTAGGCAGCAAATTAATATTATTTGAAGGTAATTCTGTAGAGATTATACAAGAATTAACTCAACAATTAATACAGCAGGGACATAGACCAAAACTTTACTTTAATCGCGATGTCCAAGTTGAATATGGTATTAGCCGAGATAAAAATATAGTTAATTTGTATCAAGCATTAAATCTCGAATATCATCTGGGACTAAATAACTTTTTACAATCACAAGATAAACGTGAGCAGTGGTTTAACGAATATTACACATATCAAAGACAATCTATTTACTCAACTCCCATTAGTATCAACACTCCATCACTTTCTCTAAATATTCCCCAGCTGACATTCTCTGAACTAAAACAAAAGTATTCAGCCTTTGGGAAGACAGAACAGGTATATTTTATTGGTGGAGAAACACAGGCACAAGGTACATTAAATTCATTTCTGAAAAGTAGATTTAATGGCTATCATTGGAAACTTTCACGCCCTTGGTTAGCACAGCTTGGAGCAACATCGCATTTATCACCACATCTGACTTTTGGTACAATTTCAACTCGCATTGTTTACCAAGAGACTAAGGCAAGGGCAGCAGAACTTACAAATCAGCCCAAGGCAGAATTTTCCTTAAAAGCATATCGTGACCGCTTACGCTGGCATGATAGTTTTACACAACGTCTTTATTTTTATCCACAAATAGCTTATCAAAACCGCTACCCGGAATTTGATGAATGGTATACACCCCTAGAGTTACCACCACAAAAACAAGAACTGTTTCATGCTTGGCAGGAGGGAATGACAGGCTTTCCTCTCCTAGATGCCAGTATGCGACAACTAAAAACTATGGGTTGGATGAACTTTCGCATGAGGGCAATGTGTGCCACATTTTTAACTATCAATTGCGGTATTTCCTGGCATCACGGCGCTAGACATTATATGAACTATTTAGTAGATGGAGATTTAGCAATTGATAGTTGGCAGTGGCAGATGCAATCAGGTGTTACTAATCCATTAAGTGATACTTTTCGTATATATAACCCAAATAAGAATATTCAGGAAAAAGACCCAGACCTCAAATTTATTTACTATTGGGTAAGTGAACTAAAAGGGTACAGTCTACCAGAAATTATTCAAGGTAAATATATTGGCACTAGTTCTTATCCCCAAACTATTTTAGATTGGGCTAAAACCCGCAAAGTTAATGGTAAAATCATCTCTGACCTTCGGAAAAAAGTAAGAGAAAGATTAACTCTCCAAGGTGGAACAGAATATGAAAGTGCAGTTGCAGCTAAAGAAACAGTCAATAAATACTGGCAGCACAAATATAAGGAGTACAAAGAATTCAAGGAATTAGAGGCAGAACTAGAGTAGTTAAACAGAACAATTAACACAGAGTTAGTAACCGTGCGTAGTCAGCGCAAAAACCGCTGTTCTATCGCCTTTGCATCTGACAAATTTTTAGTAACGTAAGTAGGAAGGCACAATTAAATATAAGATAAAACCTCACCCTCAATCCCTCTCCGTGAGTTCGGAGAGGGAAGCCGGAGGCAGAGTAAGGTTTTATATTTAATTTGACCCACTTACTTACTAGAAAATAAATAGTAAATGTGCAATGGCGTACCCATCCGCTGTAGGTCTTACCCTGAGCCTGCGCCGTTCGCGCTACGCGAACACTACAAACTCATATCAAGATTTTTTACATTAGTTAATCTACTTTGATTTCTTCTCACCTACTTACTTATCATCTGTTGTATGTTCAGATGAGAGTCTGTAACTATGGAATGGATATCAGATGTTCGATTCAACTATAACCCAACCAAACGAACGCCACGCTCTTGTCATTGGGGGAAGTATCGCTGGACTGCTAGCAGCGCAAGTGCTGACTAAATACTTTAACCAGGTAACAATTATCGAACGTGATCATTTGAGCGCTCAACCAGAACAGCGTCCTGGTGTACCCCAAGCTCATCATCTCCACGTCTTACTCAAACGGGGTTTGGATATCTTAGAACAGCTTTTTCCAGGTATCCAGACTGAATTAGCGGCATCCGGCGCAGTCGCCGTTAACGCCAGTGCTGATTACGTGTGGTATGGCTTAGGAGGATGGACACCCCGCTTTAATTCCGATTTGAACGTCTACAGTTTAAGTCGGAACTTACTCGAATGGATTATCCGCCGTCGTTTAGCTACTAATAACCGTGTTGTATTTGTACAAGCAGCAATTGTTACTGGATTGCTGTCTAACCCCAACAAAACTCAGGTCACGGGTGTGCAGGTACGCCGAAAATTTGATGAGAGGCAAGATACTCCTAGACAAACAGATTTCACTGCTGATTTAGTAGTAGATGCTAGCGGACGTAATTCTCGCGCTCCTCGGTGGTTAGAAGCAATGGGTTATACACCGCCAAAAGAAACTGTGATTAATTCCTTTTTGGGCTACGCTAGTCGCTTATATGAACTTCCAGAAAACTTTCAGACTGATTGGCTAGGTGCATTAGTAACGGCAAAAGCCCCAGGCACACGCAGTGGTGGAATGTTTGCGATTGAAGG
Source organism: Nostoc sp. (assembly GCF_054880495.1). NCBI lineage: Bacteria > Bacillati > Cyanobacteriota > Cyanophyceae > Nostocales > Nostocaceae > Nostoc > Nostoc sp. The sequence goes on along the minus strand of NZ_JBTYKD010000312.1, from coordinate 15,502 downwards.
AAATCGTTGGATAGTTACACTTGCTGGAATTGGTCGAGATTATCCACCAACTGACGAAGCTGGGTTTTTAGACTTTGCTCGTAGCTTACGCAATCCAATTATCTATGAAGCAATACTAGATGCCAAACCCATTTCACCCCTAATTGCCTATCACCGCACAGAAAATAGCTGGCATCACTATGAAAAACTGTCGAGATTGCCGTCAGGGTTTGTGGTAATAGGTGATGCTGTTTGTGCTTTCAATCCCGTCTATGGACAAGGCATGACTACTGCGGCTCTAGGTGCATTGACGTTAGATGAGTCTTTGAGTAAGCAATTATCTCGCCATGCTGATGGAAATTTAATCGGGCTATCCCAAAGCTTTCAAAAGCAACTTAGCAAAATAATTGCAGTCCCTTGGCTAATGGCAACAGGTGAAGATTTTCGCTGGCATACTACTGTGGGCGGACGACCCAATTGGATGACGCAACTCATGCAGTACTATCTAGATCAAGTGTTGCTGCTGGCTGCTGAAAGCCCTGACATCCACAAGCTTTTCTTAGAAGTGATGCACCTACTTAAACCCCCCAGCGTATTTTTACATCTCAGTGTTCTCAGGCAGGTGTTACAGCGAATCATCAAGAAGAGTGATCAAAACTGGAATAGAAGTGGGGACAACCTGTTAGTAGATCAGTGATTTTCTGATTGCTCACCGAATGAACCGTCAGCGATAGCTTAAATAAATTCCAGTTCATCTTAAACTACTTTGTTAAATGATGGTTGAGCCTGGAAGTTCTGTGATTGGTGGTTCTCCCCAAGTTTCGATTTGGTTAAATGTATGTCTGCTTAAAGGATAAAACCGCACGCTATCTTCTGAAACTTTCACTTGTTTATGGAGTCTTTTTCTGAGTTCATTATATTTTTTTTGCTCCAGAACACATTCAAATACTGAATATTGTACTCGTTGGCCATATCCTTCTAATAAATCAGATACTTTTTTGCGTCTTTTATCACAAGAAATATCATATACTATTACATAAAATAGCATTCAACGAATTTGATAAGGTTTATATAGTTGGCTAGGTTGATAAATAAATTCTTTAAAAAATTTAATTTGCTGTGTCATTAAATCCCAACGAGGTTGTTTTTCACCCTTGGTATTTTGTACTTCTTCTTCTAGACGCTGTAAGAAATATTTTATATATTTTGGGCGACCGTAATTATTTAGATAGCAACCGCCACTGTGATACTCAAAGTCTGTTTGGATATCCATAACTTTGGTATTAATTAACCAGAGTACCAGAGAATCAATAATTGGGGAACGAAATTCTTCAATTAAATCAGAAGCTAAAGCAGCATGGCGTTCTGTGCCTTGATGTAAGCAAGCGTGATAAGGGTCTAATCCCTGAAGTTCAATTATTGTTAATAGGTGATTCCAAAGAATTTGGTATCCAAAACTCAGCATGGCGTTGACTGGATTTCCTGGTGGGCGGCGGCTACGCGCTAAAAATACAAAATTGGGATTATTTAAACACTCACCAAAGGCTGAAAAATATTGTGCTGCGCCGGCACCTTCTAATCCCATCAATCGTTCGATTGTTTCAGCTTCTCCTGATTTTTGACCCAGAACTTCTAAACTTTTGATGGCAATTTCAGCAGTTTCGGAAGGATTGCGCCGTTGCTGTCGCAGTAAAAATGTCCGGCTATTTTTGAGTTTGGCTTGAACGATTTGTCTGGCTACTAACAAGCGTTCAATTGCTGTTAATTGTTGCTGATAGCGAGATAATTGACGGTATCCTCTGGCAATTGGCATCAGCCTACCGTAACAGTATCCCATGCGGGACAAATAGGCAATGGGAATGTCTCGCCATAAACAAGTACGAATTGCTTGGGTGGTGATTTGAGATTTACCAAATATTAGTATTTGTTCTAGCAATGGTAATTGTACTTCACCGTGAATAGTTTCTCCTTGTTTGATAATTAGGGTTTCGCCCTTGAGGGTGATATAACAACCTTGTCGGGAAACGTAGAGTGTACGCATAAAAATATTGTTAGTTACTTTTTACTTTCTTTGGTCAGTTGTGACTGTTGGGAAATGATTTCGGCTAGCAACGTTTTAATTTGGGATGGTTGTAAAAAATTCACTACAGCATCACCTGCTGTAGCGTTGACAAAGCTGGCTATTGTAACCAAAATTGTGTTAATAATTACTGCTGCTAGTCCTAGTGGTGCAATTAACAGGATAATTAGTGTAATAGTGCCGTTGAGTAAGGCGACACCAAGGTTGCGAACTAATGCTGCACGAGAAGACATATACATAGATGGATGTAATGGTGTTGGTGAATTTGTCCTATGTATTAAGGTAGAGGCTGATCTGGAATCATGCTAGGGCTTTCATGCGAATGACGAATTTTTTATACTTTTCTATTTTCTCTGCGGCGGGGTCGGCAAAAGCTGTAAATGCTTATTCTCTCGTTGACCCCGCCGATGTCCTTTCCAGTAAGGGTTACAGCGTTTTGATGCCTATGTATTATGGTTGAATTTGTCTGTAGGTGGATACCCCGTCGCAAATGACATCTGGACATCAGGCACAGTCAGAGGTTTAATAAGAGGGGACGCTTCTCTTTGTAGAAGTGGAATTAATGGAAACAAAGAATTAGATAGACTACGTACTACAATTAGTGAGTGACGCTTCTCTTTGTAGAAGTGGAATTAATGGAAACTAGGTATCGTGATAGTAGTTGATTGTGGAAATAATCGACGCTTCTCTTTGTAGAAGTGGAATTAATGGAAACCAACAAATTAAATGGTCATAAGTTTTCTGAGCTTTCGACGCTTCTCTTTGTAGAAGTGGAATTAATGGAAACCAACATGCTCGGCGTCGAACACGACGTCGTGTTCGAGACGCTTCTCTTTGTAGAAGTGGAATTAATGGAAACCAGAACCAATAGCTTGACCCTTAGGAGCCATTAAGTCGACGCTTCTCTTTGTAGAAGTGGAATTAATGGAAACGAACACCGTAAACTACTTGAACTTTTTCCTCTACAAGACGCTTCTCTTTGTAGAAGTGGAATTAATGGAAACTGAGAGAAGGATGCGATTTGTAGTCAACTATCTTGAGACGCTTCTCTTTGTAGAAGTGGAATTAATGGAAACTTGTTTTAAAAATGACAGATAATGTTGTAACTTTACGATCGACGCTTCTCTTTGTAGAAGTGGAATTAATGGAAACTTAGGAAAACCTCATAAGATTGGGATGATTGATGATAGACGCTTCTCTTTGTAGAAGTGGAATTAATGGAAACTAGTGACGAATAATCGAGTTTATGAGAATGTTAATTTAAGACGCTTCTCTTTGTAGAAGTGGAATTAATGGAAACACGACCCTTGCAAGGAGTTGTAGGAGTTCAATATTCCATAGACGCTTCTCTTTGTAGAAGTGGAATTAATGGAAACTTCTGTAATTCTCATTTTTCGCCTTATTTTTGTGATGAGACGCTTCTCTTTGTAGAAGTGGAATTAATGGAAACTATAAGAGTAGTCAGACTATAATGCAATAGGTATTTAGACGCTTCTCTTTGTAGAAGTGGAATTAATGGAAACTTAAAAGCCACTACAAAATTTTAGGCTACCAAGGTGGACGCTTCTCTTTGTAGAAGTGGAATTAATGGAAACTCATCAGGTACACTTCCGCCAATACGCACACTAAAGACGCTTCTCTTTGTAGAAGTGGAATTAATGGAAACAAACCATACATATATTCATGAAAACTATCTAACGCTGACGCTTCTCTTTGTAGAAGTGGAATTAATGGAAACTAGTAAGCTTCAATTTGTTCACTACATTTATCACACGACGCTTCTCTTTGTAGAAGTGGAATTAATGGAAACATGCGAAATTCGAGCAAGTCACGATTAACAATTTGATTGAGACGCTTCTCTTTGTAGAAGTGGAATTAATGGAAACGTATAGCTAACTATCTCAGCTAGTAAACCTACATCCTGCTTGACGCTTCTCTTTGTAGAATTGGAATTAATGGAAACGCAAAAGGTCGGAATGTTTATATTCCGACCTTTTGAAAGATTCTGAAAGATATTTGATTATTTATTGTTATTTATAAACCCCTAAAATCGCTTCACCAATTTCCTTAACCTTAGCTACCAATTCTTCTGGTTGTACGACCTTCACATTACCGCCAAAACCAACAATCCATCTCAGAAACTCTACATCGCCCAAATACCATTTAGGTAATACAACTTGAAAGCGATTGGAAAAGTGTTTATCTGTGGTTTTTTTCAGACAGAAAATTGACTTTGGCAACGCCAATCTTCCGTTGTTTACAGGTGAAGACATTTTCATTTGCTGTGAAGAAAATCTTTTAGTACCTTCAGTGATAAATCGAAATATAGCATCATTAAACCACAACTCTATTGTCACACAAACCTGAGAACTTTCTTGTTTACTATGACCGAGAAACTTCTGCTGGTCACTTGCACTATACCCAATAAAAATACCAGGGCTAGCAGCATAAAGTTTTTGTAAATTCTGTAATGACTTTTCTTGTTCTTGTCTGGAACGTACTCTTTTTTGAAGTTGACCTATAAACAATCTATCCAAACGTTCAAAACGTAAAAGTCCAGCATACTTTCCTCCTTCACATTCGTAACCCAAATACCATGCTTGGTTACAGAAGACGATTTGCAAGGGAAATGCTAGAAAAAAACCTTCTTCGTCCAGTGCAAACTTGCCCCCACCCGGAAAGCGATTCAATTCCAGTAGTTCTCCCTTAACTATGGCTTCCTCAACTCGCTGTAAGTTCTTAGACAGCGCATCTAACGGTAAAAACTCTGGATCAACCATATTGCGGTTTGCGATCGCCCGCACCGGATATACCTTACTCACGCCCAATTTACTTTGTACCATTCGCATAGCAAAAGTTTCATAAATCTCCAACGCTACAGGGTCATTCAGACTTTTAGCTTGAGACTGGAGAACGTCAAACACTTTGATTAACTCGTATGTTGATAAAATCGCCGTCCCCGCAAAGTAGCCGTCTCTCAGGGGAAATTCTGGCAATATTTTATAAGGCTTAAGAACTTTTTCAATGTCCTTGCGAACAGTATCTAAGCTATCATTATCAATAATTTCATGTTGTTGAAGTGCAGATACAAGAGTTGGCAAACTTCCCTTACCTGTATCTTCCAAGAATGGATGATGAAGAATAAAACGAATTATTTGTACTAACCTCTGGAATGTGTAGAAGTCAGAATAGCCATGAGTCACAAAGGAAGATGGTGTAACGGAGTGATCAAGTGGTGGGGTAATGGGAGAACACCAAGCAATAGCATTAGCACCAATGAGTGAATTTTGCTGTAGCCAGTCTAAGTCAGATGCGATCGCCTTTTGGTCAGCATAGATTGTGCCGCATAATTTACCTATTAAAGCGGTAACTTCTTCTATGGAAGTAGCAAATTGAGGAACATGACTAAAAATGCTTTCTAGCAGACTGGGGTTAGTGATTTGCAAATTTCCCATCCCTGGATAGCGTATTATCAAGGAAATCAGATACATGAGGCGTTCAAAGTCAAGCAGCTTACTGTAGGAATGTAGGGTTACGTGGCGATTGCGGTTAGCACGATTGGTAAGGGTGCGCCCAAGCTGTTGAATTTGGTTTTGAATTTGTTGAGTATCAAAGTTGCAAGAAGTGACATCAATTGCTTTGACTACTGCAAAACCTTCTGCTGCAATTGGGGGAAACTCTTGCAGAGATTTGTGCATATTCTCAATTATCATGTCTGGGACTTGGCGAGTCCGCTTTTGGTTCCACAACTTGCAAGTTGCAATAGGGGTTTGCAAGTACCACCCCATCCACAGAACCTCTTCGTTATGCTGTCCAAGGGAAGCAACAGATGAATTCAGCTTTTCTAACAAATCCATCCGCCATACACGTTTGGCATTAGTAGCATCATAGATTACGGAGTTACCTTGAGCGATACCTTCGGTAAGCTGCGCTAACGCACCCACAATCTGGGAGATAGCTACTTTCTCTATCTGTGCCCACTCCCCCTGGATATTTGCATCACCGTATAGTTGCTGGCGAATTGCGTCAGTGGAGATGATGCGATAATTCCCCGGATTTGCTAATTCGGCGGCGAAGGTGGATTTCCCGCTACCGGGAATACCGATGAGGAAGTGACAGATCATAAGGAGTTCAAGGTTAAAAGTTTTTCTACTTTAACTTTTAACTGTTATTTGTTTGTTGTCTAGGCTTTTCAAGCGAATGACGACGGTATTAATGAAGGGTTTAATTAGGGCTTGCTTCTCTCTTTGAGAAGCAAAATAATGGCATTGTTTTCCATTAATTCCGATTTAACCCAATCGGTAGGGTACCAATCCTTCAAAGTTCAACGTGCAGAAATACAAAGGTTTCCATTAATTCCGATTTAACCCAATCGGTAGGGTTTGCAAAGTCAAACTCTGCCGCAACCGCCCAGCAAAAGTTTCCATTAATTCCGATTTAACCCAATCGGTAGGGCGCATTTGCTGTAATAAAAGACTTTGCAGCTTTAAAGTTTCCATTAATTCCGATTTAACCCAATCGGTAGGGAGTTCGTCTGGGAGCCTTTGCCCCGTAAGGCTTTCAGCCACCAAATCGACACCACTCTAAAAAACATTATATATCTTATGTGAAATTGGATAACACGCATACCTCAAATCCTTACCCAGTAAGCAATCGACACCACTTAACGAAAAATATAGGGTTTCGGCGATTTGGCGAGTGGTGTCGATGAACATCTAAAACTCTCATCCTCTCTACGTCTCTGCCCCCTGCTCTTAAGCAAGCTACGCGGAGCGTCTCCAAGAGTTGCGGGGCGTAGCCCGATAAATCATCTCACAAACACTCAACACAATTAAAAAAATTTCGTCATTCGCATGAAAAGGTGTTTACATCCTCAAATTTTCCAGCAAGATATAAAAGTCACAGTAATTCGCCCAGTGTTACATAACTCATAATTGCCAAAATCGATAATTATTACAAAGTATAACTACTGAATAAAAACTCAAAATTCTACTGTAATTTAGACAAGACCGCATCCAGAAACTATGGTAAACGTGGCCAAATATACAGCAATAACCTTTGCTCCGGTGCAAGGGTTTATCGAGAAATCTCGTAAACTCCGAGACTTGTATGGTGCATCTCTGATTCTCTCCTATCTGAGTCAGCAGCTAGTACAGGAGTTTCATAAACCACCTGAATTAAAAGTGATTTCTCCAGCCAGTCATAATTTACAGAAAGGGATGCCTAATCGCATTCTCATTAAAGGGGTTGTTAGCAAGGAGCAAGCCAAAGCAATTTTACTCTCTGCTTGGAAGGACATTTTAAAAGTTTGTCGTTGTTGGATAGAAGAGAAAATATCAGATAAATACCATTGGGAAAGGGAGTGGACACTTTGGGGTAGCCACACTTGGGAAATATTTCAAGGAAGTGGTGAAACTATTACAGAAGCAATGGATGACTTAGAAACCCGTAAACTCTCCCGTGATTGGACTGCGGTTAACTGGATTGGAGAAAGTTCTAGCTTAACCGGTACAGATGCGATCGCTTTTCCTGGTTTGGGTGCAGAAACTCGTAATCCTAAAAATATGAACTATGGTTTAGAAAATGATCAAGTTAAAGAATTTTATATAAAACTTGCCAGAAAACTAGATAATTGCCCTCCTGACAAAGAACCTGAAGGTAAATATATTGCACCTAACGAAAAATTGAGTATTCCCGAATTAGTAAAACGTCTAATTACCTTACCTGAAATAGCCAATTTAATCAGTCAAGCAAGACCTAATAATGAACCATTAACGAAACTACCACAGACATTTACAGAAATTCAACGTAAATCAACTGAAAATACACCCGGACAATGGACAGGTTGGTTTATGGGCGATGGTGACGAAGTTGGTAAACATCTGAAAGATTTAGCAGATAAAAATAATAGTGATCAACAAATTGAACAATTTAGTCATGCAATGCGAAATTGGGGAGAAAATTTTGAGAAAACTTTCCCGGAAGACATAGGTAGAGTCGTTTATGCAGGTGGTGACGATTTTTTAGGAATAATTTACAGTAAAAATCCTGCTAAACCGATCAAGCCATTACAGGCATTTGAATGGTTAATGACATTAAACGACAAATGGAAAGAACATGGACAGGATGTTACTGTTAGTGTGGGTTTTGTTTGGGTTGCGGGTAGTGTACCCCAGCGAGACGTATTACAACATTGTCGAGAAGCAGAAAAAGTAGCTAAATCATTAGGAAGAAATAGAGTCACTATTCGGGTAGTTTTTAATAGTGGTCAATATGTGCAGTGGACTTGTCCTTGGGATTATTTGCATATATTAAATAAATATCAAGATAGAGAAAAACAATCTAACTGGAGTCATATCTATCAAGATTTAGCACATTTAGAATCTCGACGTACATTTAAAATTGAAAATGTAAAAGAAGCCTATATAGTCCAAAAATCAGCCGTTGAGTTTTTTGATATTTATTTTCCAGGACAAGGCAAGAAATTACTAGAGGATAAAGATAATAAATTAGCTAGTTATCTGGTGGGATTTAGTGACAATGAAGATGAAATAGACAGAGGAAGAGCCACAATAAATTGGATTACAGATTTAATTAAAGTAGGCTGGCATTTATGTTTAAATACCTAATTACTATTAATCCTTTAGGATTTATGTATGGAAGTGCTGGCGCATTTCTATCACCAGAAAATTTAGTAGGACGTTCTGGTGCTAAATTTCCTCCTGAAGCTTCTACACTATCAGGTTTAATATTTAGCATTAGCAAAATGAGCAAAAATTTTTCTCAAACTGAATTGAGAGAAAATCTCTATGTTACAGGGCCATTCTGGGCGAAATCTGATAATAAACAGAACTTTTACGTTCCTATTCCTTGGCATAAAATAATTGCCAAAAAAGGCATAGGAGAATGGAAAATAGAAAATGGTGAATGGCAGTTAGAAAAAGATATAGAAAAACCAGAAGCAGATTATCGCTGGCAAACTATTACATCTTGGAAAGACTCACCAAAATCACTCAAAGAAAGTAGTAAATCAATTGCTGATCATCCTTGGAAGTTTGTTTCTTTTCTGCATCCTAAAATTCAAAAATCAGAACGTTGTGTAGAAAAATCCGACGGACTATTTTTAGAAAACTCTGTGCAAATTCCAGACGATATCTGTTTAGTTTATTTATCAACCTATCCCATAGATAACGGTTGGTATCGTTTTGGAGGTGAAAATCACATTGTAGAAATATCTTGTGACAGAATTAATCAGAAAACATTAGATATTTTAACTCAACCCATTGGTCAAACTTTCGCCTTGATTACACCAGGAATTTGGGGTTCTAATCGGATATCTCATCGCTGCCCTTTACATGAAAATTTCCCCGAAACTATCCAAATGTTAACTGATAAACCAGTTCCTTATCGTTATCGTTCCCAAGGAACATTAGGAAGAGGACGTTACGCTGTTCCGCCTGGGAGTGTTTATGTTCTCAAAGAACCTCTAAATAAACCTTGGTGGGAATGGGATGAAGTCTGGTTTCCCAAAGAAGGTTACAGCCTGAAAAAAGTTGGTTGTGGTTTGTGTTTACCAGTAGAAATTAAAGGAGTTGCATAAAATGTATAAAAAAACTTACGGCATCATTGAGACTTTAGCACCATTGCATGTAGGTGCAACAGCCGGAGAAGAAAGCGGTAATTTAAACTTGATTTTCCGTGACCAATTTACTCAAACAGGCATCATTCCTGGTAGTTCCATTCGTGGTCGTCTACGTTCAGAAATGCGCCTTATGGAAAATGGAGAAGAAGCAGCAAAATATTGGTATGGTAATGAAGCTACTTCAGAACAATCAGATACTAATAACGAGTCCATCGTTAAATTTGAGTACGCTTCTATTCTTTGGCTTCTTGTCTTTTGTCCTGGACAACCGATAGTTTGGGTAACTAGTCGCCGTTTACTTCAACGCTATAAAAGAATTGCTGGTGATGTAGTTCAAGTTCAAATTGATGGTCAAACTAAATTCCTCAAAGATATAGATATCCCTGACCCTTATACAGGTTCAAAAAACTTAAGAGCAAAACAATTACCCGGTGGGACAAAAACCTTATTCTTTAACTTAGGTTTTGTCACTGTCAATAAAACAGTAGACTTATCCCCTTGGTTCCCTGACAAAAAAGAGCAACCTGCAATCATAGTAGATGATAGTGATATTGGCATGATTCATGACATGGCTTTATACCGTCAAAGTCGTGTGCGTTTAAAACTAGACCAAAAAGTAGTAGATGGTGGTGGTTTTTTCAACACCGAAGCCTTACCAGAAGGAACAATTTTAGTTTTTCCTATTGCTATTAGAGATGATAAATCTGGCAAAAATTGGCAGCCTTTCAATGGTAGTCAAAGCGCAGATATTTATCTTGGTGGCTTAGAATCTATCGGTTTAGGTCATTGTGAATTAACTTTAAATGGATTGTAAATATATGACTTGGAAATCTTATAACTTAGACCAAGAAGCCCAAAAATTAGTCCTCAAACATCGTGACAAAAACGGAGTCATTAGTCAATCACACAAAATGCGAACTACTGTAGCTTATGGTTTAGAGCGCTTTTGGGGTGAACAATTAAGATTATTAGGTAAAAATGACGTTAAAGAACGTACAAAAGGTGAATATTGGCGCGATACTTGGAAAACTTTTGTCACAATCATGAATAATGCAGGAATTAAACTTCCTAAAGAAGATGTTAATGGCAAGAAGACCGAAGAAATACAAACCTATGCTGCTAAATTATGGGAATTTCCCATTGAAGACCAAAGAATATGTTTAGCCGTACTTACACAATTTTGTGACAGCTTAGTTTGGTGGACTCAGCGTTATAAGAAATCAGGAGATAGTGATGCCGAATAGCAATGAAGTTCCCTTAATGTTTCAAGCACCAGTCACCGGGCGGGGACAAATTCAATATATTCAGCAGCCGGAAAAATCGGCGAGATGGGTTGATGAATGGGTAGAGGCTGCTGCAACTAAATCTCCTCAATTTAGCGCTAATGTAAAAACAAAAGAGTATAAAATTACCTGGCGGTTCGTTTCTAACAGTGGACAAGATGACGATATAATTCGGCCAGTTATCGCTGCTAAGGGATTTCCCTATTATCCCGGTGCAAGTATGAAAGGTGCTTTTTTACGTGCTTGTACTTCCCAAGAAGCGCAAAGATACTGCGGTAGTCAAGTTTCTAGCAATGAAACTCAACCGGGAATTCTTCGCTTTCATGGTGCATATCCTAAAGATGATAGTTGGTGTGAACAACCATTAATTGATGTAGTTCATCCTCAGCAAGATTGGCAAGTTAAAAATAGTGAATCTCATTCAGCATTTCTGCAAATATCCCTTTACAAGCCTACTTTAGTTTTTGGTATTTCTAGCACCATTGAACTAGATTCAAGTGAATGGGAAACTATCTGGACTATTTGGGATAAAGCTATAGAAAGGGGTATTGGTTCTAGAGTTAGTGCGGGTTATGGTCAACCTATTAACCACCGAGAAACTAAACTAATTACTGTTAATTTAGAAGGACAAGGATTAGCATCACAATTAATCGATAAAAGTGGTGAATTTCGTCATAATATGTTTAAAGCTGCTTTACGTGGTCATACATTGCGTTTGTTTAGCGCTATGACTGATGAGAATACAGCAGAGGAATTAACTAAAGAACTCTGGGGAGGATTTGCAGGTGCTAATGGTGCAATAGTTGGGCATTTAGGAATTGCGTTTAATCCCGTTGATTTAGAACTGGATGAATTTAGATATAACAGAAGCGTTATCATGCCTGTTTATCAATTAAATGCAGGAACTTTAAATATTCTATGTATGGGTAATTTTGCAGATGAATATAAAAAGGAATTAAAAACATTAGTAACACAAATTCTCAAATTTTCTATGCTTTTAGGAGGTTTTGGTAAATCATGGCGAAGAATTGATCATCGGATATTCTTCTCAGAATATTTAGAAAATGGCAATAAACCAATGATAGGTTGTCATTGGGAATTTAAAAAGCCATCAAATAACTACTATTTTCCTGTCAATAATCTTAAACATATAACTAATATTCTTGATGGTGTTCAGAAAACTGTTAATAATTGGCTGATATTCAAAGGGAAAACCTCAAGTAATCAAGTAAATTCATGGCGTGAATCTTTTCATCCTCAGAAGGTGCAGGTTTGGGGACGCATTGCCCAAGATGAAGATGATAGTTTAGCCGTGAGATGGTTTCATGGTAATTATCAAGGAAATCAGTCAATTAAAGGTTCTAGACTGACAGGTAAAATGGGTAATATTGGTAGAATTTACCATCGAATGTACCCACACTATATTAAAACCAACAATAATGATATGAAACGCAAAGGTAGAGAATATATAGAGTTAATAACAATCTTTCCAGATAGAAATGATGAGAGAACACAAGATTTTTTAAGCTTTTTACCAACAACTGAATTTACTAAATTTTGGGGACAATAGACATGAGTATTTGGATTGTGACTACTGGTAATAGTGATATTATCCTCAAGCATGATAAAACTTGGGGAAGGTTGCACAACGAAGCAAGCGATCATCTAGAATGTTCAGATTTTGCCTCTGCTTTAAGAGTAAATCCTGATGATAAAGAAGCTGGATATACAGTACCAGCTAGGATATTAGGTATAGTTTATGCAAAACAATTACAAGAATGCTATGAAGATGAATTAAAGTTTCCTCTTCTTGATACATATTGTAAATATTTTACAGATAAAAATATCACAATCGAAAAAATAATTATTCTTCTGACAGACCAATCTAAAATATTTAGCAGTGAAGAGCAAAGATTTCACCAGAAATCTCCCTATTGGAAAGATACTTGCACACTTGAACCTCTATTTGAATGGTATTTTCAACATCAAAAGTTTACTTGTAAACCAGAGTTTCAATATTTAATTCCCTGTCAAAAATCTCCAGGTATTGATAATTGGGATGCTACTTTATCACTGGTAGAATCGAAATTACAAGAGTTAGAAATTGATGCAAATCAGGAAGCTTATGTTAGTCATCAAGCAGGAACACCAGCAATATCTTCTGCTGTCCAGTTTGTAACTTTAGGGAAATTTAAAAAAGTTCAGTTTTTAGTTAGCAATGAATACTTTGATCAAGAATATTATCAACTAAAATCTAAATATGATAGTATTCAAAGCTCTCGCTATCAGCGTGGTATGCAGATTCAAAAAGCAAAGCAGCTAATCATTAAAGGATTACCTGCTGCGGCTAAGGAAGTATTGACAGGAATCGCTAATGAACAAACAATAGAAAAAATAAATCAAATAGTTGATTTGTTTAATATCAAAAATTCTCTAGTCTCAGGTCAAGAATTTGAAGTTAAAGCGTCTATTGATAGAATAGTTACTGCTCTTGATTTAATTGAAATCTTTTTTAAACAAGAAAATTATATTCAGGGAGTAGCTATTCTAAATGCTACTCAAGAGACATTTTTGAAAGCTGCTATTATTTCACAAACCAAAAAGATTAATGAATATCCTATACCATTCTCAAATATCGTAGGTTGGGACAAGTATGGTTTATTTATTAAATCTCAAAACACTATCAAAAACTTACTAAATCTACAAAATCCATTGGAAATTTTAAAAGAATTAAAATTTCCTAATCCTATTCCCGGTGATTTTAATTCTAAATTCTGGGAAAAATACCAGAATCAAAAAGATACTACTTTAAAATTAAATAATAGTACGCAGTTCCAATGGCTATGTGAACTCAGACAGGATTTTAAAGCATGGGGACTTTTGGAATGGTCATGTCGATACAGGAGAGAAGAAGATGACCTTCGCAACCAATTATTACATAATTTACTAGGTGTAAATCAGCAAGAAGTACGTGATTATTTATTAGGATATAATGAGGATTCCATTAAACGTTTTTTAGGAAACATCAAGAACTTAAAGAATGATTCTGAACAAATAACTAATGAAGCTTATCAAGCTTATTCTCAAGATGTAAAATTACCTTTTTTCAAAGCTTTAAAACTTTTTGCCCTGTGGAAACAAGAAGTAAATCATAATAAATTAGAGATGAAACTTAAAGAAATAGCTGATTCTCTTATTTGATTGAGAAAGGGAATAGGGAGTAAAGACGCGATCTCTCCTCTACATTTGTACCATCTTGATACCCCGACCTTCTAAAATCACCTTTGCTACTTCTAGACTGTCGTGCATGGTGTAGGTCATGGCTGTATCTCCTGTACCAGCAAGCCATACTAGTACCGCAAGGCGGAATTCAAAATGACGCTCGTTCGCCTTTGGCGTCTCCCCTTGGGAGAAGACTCGCTAACGCTGCGCTAACAAAATTCAAAATTCAAAATTAATACAGCGTAAGCGTTTCATTGATTCTGAATGGGTGGTTTATTTACGTCGTGTTGTACTAGTTTATTATTTCATTCCTATTACCAGAGCGATCGCTTCTCTCAATCAAGCGTTCACGTAGTGTCCGCACCAGAGGAAATTGCCCCATCCCACCCATCTAATGAGAGTGAAAAGTAGCCTGGATATCTTGTAAATTACCTCATTTACCAGTATAAAGCCCGTAGGCTTACTGAAAATCATTTGGTCAATCTCAATGAATAAAATCTTGTTCCTTTGTACAGGCAATTATTACCGTAGCCGCTTCGCTGAACATCTATTTAATTGGTTAGCTGTTAAGCAGGAGTTAGATTGGCAGGCTGATTCACGAGGGTTAGCACTTGAGCAGGGCAACGTGGGGGCAATTTCCCGGTATGCGCTTGAGGCTTTAGCAGTGCGCTTAGTGAACCTACCTGATGATGAACGGTTTCCACTGCCAGCAAGTGAGCCAGATTTTCAGTCAGCTACTAGGGTTATTGCCCTAGATGAATTAGAACACCGCTCACTGATGAATGAACGCTTTCCCCACTGGGCAGATGCTATTGAATACTGGCTAGTTCACGATATAGATAAAACCTCGGCTACAGTTGCGCTTGGGCAAATTGAAAAAAACCTACTGCAACTGATAGAACAACTGGCACAAAGTTAGTAACTCTCTTGAGGGCGATCGCTCCTTTCCTCTAAGAAAATGGGAAAGCAATGACACGGAGCAATGGCAAGAAGTTGATGTTATGAAAATCCCTTTCCAGCGATCGCCCAAAATACAAGCGTTCGCGAATAGCGTCTCGTTGGCGCAGCCTAAGAAGAGAAGAGAGGAAATACGAAAAAGAGCGATGGCGTAGCTGATCGCTTTCAATATCATGACCCAATAATTGGCGATCGCTATCAAGTGGGCGTTCCGCCATCATACCCAAACAATAAAATCCCTACACTTGAGGTAGGGAATAAGGGACTTCCAAGAAATAAATTACTACTACTTGTGGGGTGGGCGTCTCGCCCGCCTTTGGTTACTGGGCGGGCGAGACG
>NZ_JBTYKD010000311.1:0-24487 GCF_054880495.1 Nostoc sp. | reverse complement strand
CGTCGAGGTGAGATTGGGTACGATCTTGTTTGATGGTCAACTCGTCGAGGTGAGATTGGGTACGATCTTGTTTGATGGTCAACTCGTCGAGGTGAAATTGGGTACGATCTTGTTTGATGGTCAACTCGTCGAGGTGAGATTGGGTACGGTCTTGTTTGATGGTCAACTCGTCAACACGCACCCCTATCTGGTCAAGGTGAGATTGGGTACGGTCTTGTTTTATGCTCAACTGGTCAAGCTGCCTGTTTGCTGATTCGGCATAGCTAGCAGTAGACACTAGCAATTGCTTAACAGTTTCGAGTTCATCTTCTACATGGTCGAGTCGCTGTGCGTTGGTCATGCTGTTTTCTCTTGGCTGGCTTCTTTATCTTCTGCGATCGCCTTCCTAAGAATAACTTTTCTTAGTTGTGGGACGCTTAAAAATTCTCTTGCCGCCCATCTTTATCCCCATTTGTATGATACATTCGCCTCTGACCAATTAGGAGATTTGCCCTGGTGACAATCGAGATTACCTAGTTCCTGTAAAGCCGCCAATGCTTTTTGCAACTGCGATATAAGACAAATCTGCCCAAGTTTGGGGTTTGATAAATTCAATTATAAATTAAATACTGTTTTGTCGAGTTTCCATCCCCGTGAGGGGAAAATGATTGCAAAACCCTACCCTTCTATAACCCTTACTCTAACTGGTTTTGAAAGGTCATTTTGAGTGGGTCTATTCGGATCAAAATTTTCCAAATTTAGCTCCCCGACTTCTTTAAGAAGTCGGGGAGCAGAACATAGGATTGCTATATGTTAAGTTTTACCCATTTGACAAGACTCTAACTTTCTTAACTTGACACTAATGGGAAGATGCCCACCCCACAAGAGATACTGCGATCATTCTCTTCCCCAGAACGCCGGATATTTATGCTCTCCTTTAATATTCTGGGATACGAAGCCTGGAATATCAGTAATGTCAATTGCGAAGACGAAGAACTTGTTTGGGTTCTCGATACCTGCTGGATGGTAAGCATCCGACGTTATGGTACCAACAAAGTCGTTATCGTTGCTGATGAAAAGCGTATGCTTGATCACGCCGTTGATCACCACATCTGATCCGAAAGCCAAACCTTCAAGCTTGGCGGGTATGTCCTCTGCTTTGATCCCATTCTGAGTGAGGGTAGCTACTACATCGAGGAATAGGGTCTTGCTAACTGCCTTACCCGCGAGGTTCTTTTCACCAGTGATATTGCTTACTTCTTGAGCATTCGTCAGATTGATCCGGTATATCTTCTTAAAAGCAGCCTGAGAGCCATCGCCCAACCCCTTGCCATCTCGTTCGTCTACTAGGAATTCGCGATCGTTGATGGACAAAATCTCACTTACTGTCGGGTATTTTGGTTTAGCTGAGGTGCCGATATTATCTAGCTGATAGGCGTATTCCTGGGTGGCACCTGTTGCAATGTCGATCTTAACAATTCTGGTGTAAGCGCCATTAGTACCACCGTCCTGAAGCAACGGACTCTGCATGATGCCGACTAGAGTCTTGCCATTAGGGGTAATCGCTAGACCTTCCATACCCTTGTTCGCAACACGTCCAGACGTGTTACTGCTAATCTCTGTATCACCAACAGGATTTAGCTTTTTGACTGCGAACTTGCTGTTGAGCGTAAAGACCTTAATCCGCTTACCTGTCTCACGGTTGAATTGGTACACATAGGGACCGTATTCATCAGAGATAAAGATGGACTCACCATCATTGGATACACGCACGCCTTCAGGATCGAAGCGGGCATCATTGGGATAGGTCGATATCTGGGTGGGGTCGAAGTTGTCTGAGCGTCCAGTGAAATAGTAGGTATTCTTGGTATTCAGGGCAGGGACACCACTGGGCAGCCCCAGTCCCACCCCAGTACCGTAGTAGAGAGGCTTCTTGCTCGATAGCAGGGTTGTGTCAATTAGAGAAGGAGTAAGAGTAAAGGGCAACCCTGAACCAAGCTGGCTGGGTATGAGTTTCAGACTGATGGTTTGGAAGCGGTTGATATAGGATGTTGTGTCATCCACAGCGCTATTGTATGCTTTGGCATTGGGTCCGCGATCTGGGATGGCGATAAAGGTGTTACCGCCAGCGTAGGCCAGTCCTGACCCCAAACCACCGAGGATGTTTCCTGGAACACCACTTTCAAGAGGAGCGGAAGTTTTGCTGGAGAGGTCACTGATGTTACCACTTAGGCTCCCAATTGCGACCAGCTTAACCTCTGCGTTGGCGGCGGGGGCAGCAAAAAATGACGCTAATAAGAACAGAATGAGGTTTGTTTTGAGCATATTAGTATTCCTACAAGAGACAATATTTACTGAGGGATATTGTATTTTTTTTTCACTTTGTTATTATCCCTGCCTAATGATTAAGCTAGCTTTAATTAAAGATTAATTAGAAGTTAAGGCATGAATGGCTGATGCCTACCACTATTAGACATAAGAGTGAAAAAGAATGTAGAGACGTAGCACTGCTACGTCTCTACAAGGGTTCTGGGTAACGCATATTTAATTTCTGGAGATATCTAATGTTTTACATGAAAAATTCACTTTTTTTCTCAGATACATTTGTTTTTATATACCTAATTAATCGGTTTTTTGAGTATTAATTAAGTAGATAGGCACAACTAAACTGAACTAGGTGAACTTATGTAAAGTCCCATAAACGTTTGCAGTATAGGCTTTTAAGCAATTTATATTTCTTAATATAGGTGTGCTTTTTAACGCACACCTACTTACCTAAATATTTGTAGGCTACTTGACGAAACTCTTCATAAAATTCTCAGTTGTATCTGGCAGTAAAATCAAAGTTTCCTCAATCATCTCTCGTAAGTTGGGAGTAATATTACTAGCAGTGCTGAAGCAATATACTAGTAAACTGTTTGCCTCCCAGTATTGCTGAATTAACTGCAACTGTTCCTCACTAAATTGCCAATTATAACCTATGTGTCGGTTAATTGTGATCGCTTCGTTTAGTTGTGTAGTCCAAAATTGCCCGTTAGATTGCCACCATGCTTTCAATGTCTCTCTATCTTGTTGTGAACTAGGCAATTGATTTTTGAGGCTTTGCAGAGATTCATATAAAGATGAATGCTCTTGTAGTAAATAATCAATATCAAGAGCTAATTTTATCGCAGAGATGCGCTTAAAAAAAATCTCTGGAGTTAAAGAGAGGCTAACAGCAAGGATATGGATTAAAGCTAAATCTAAAGCTAAATCATCAGCTAATTTTCCAGCAATATGGTTATCTAAAGATATAGCTAGAGTTTGGTTGCGCGATAAAGAATAATGAGGAGGTAAGACAAGGGTAAAGTAAAAAGCACGTATAGCAGATGGATGACAATTTGAGGTAACTGTTGAAGATTTTTGCATTACCCAAGTGAGAAAAGACTTTAATGTGTCATCTGTAACAGCTAACTTCTCAATTTGTTGCTTCATTAACTGGAATAAGTTCTCAAAGGATCTGAGCATTTCTGATGTGAGCAAAATGACTTCACGCCAGCGCTTATCAATCAAATGATTGACAAGTTGCTCTAATGTTTTTTGATCGCTATTAGCAACAAAGTTCCTCGCAGTGAAGTATTCGTGAAATGTTAAATGAGAAAAAGAATAAATCCCTCTAGCTTGTTCAACTAATAATCCATGCTGTAACTCAATTGCTTTCAGTACAGCTTTACTATTTACTTGTAAATCTTCTATATCAGTCGGTGCATTGGGTAGCAAATATAGATAGTCAGCTATTAATTGACAAATTTTGCTTTCTTCAAAAAAGTAATCTCCTGTTTCAAAAGAAATAGCAGCTATATAACTAAGCAATTTAATTTTCTGAGTTAAAGTTAAATTACGATAAACCTCATCTCTTTTTATACCTCTTGCTTCATCCCAACGTACCAGTAATAACTCTAATCCTTGTTGATAAATTTCAGAACGCTTAGTAGGAAAATCGCCTAAATATTGAAAAACTAAACAAGTGAGATTTAATAAGAGAGGTGTAGATGCTAGGTTTTGAACCAGTCGATTTTCGGGAAGTGTTATTGTATCAATAAATTTAGAAGCTAATGTTTTTCTTAACGAGAGATTATTTTTAGCAAACGCTGCAAACCATTTCTCCGCAAAAGTTGAAATTTGTAATTTTGTAAAATCAGCAATTTCTACTTCAGCAAACCCTTTGAATTTCTGATGTTTAAATGCAATCCGACAAGTAATAATTACTATGTTTTTATAATAAATATCTAAAAAATTACTAATTACTTGATTAATTTTATCACTATTTTTCTCGGAGACTTCATCTAAACCATCTAGCAAAATTAAAGCTTTACCTTCATGCAGTAAAGATTCTAATTCTTGTTGACTTATTTTACAAATGCTAAACTCTTGAATTAAATAGCTTAATAAATAATTTTTATCATCATAATCCATGTTTTCAGCAAAATCTTTCAGACTAATAAAAATGGGAACCCTTTGAGTCTGAAATTTACCTTGATTACAAAGGATAGCAATTGATTGTAAAAAAGTAGTTTTTCCTGCTCCTGGCTTTCCAAGTAAGATAAGCTTAGAAGATTTCTCAATAGCTTCTAAACCTGTAATTCTCTTAGTACTAACTTCCTCGGAGTCAAATTTATCTAAAGCTTTATTATCAAATTTTTGTAAATCTGAAATATCTAGCCATCTTTGACTATTAATTTCTTCTACTATATTTACCTCAACAAATAATTCATCTAATTCTACAGTACGAGCAACATCTAGCAACCGGATCGTACCACATTGGTGTTGAATTTTTTCCGAATGAGTAGCACGTACTTTAATCACTAAAGGGTCAATGATAGTAGAATTTTTACTTTCTAGTATCTGCTGAGATGCTAAGTCTTCATCTGGTTTAAATTCCAGCCTTTGAACAATATCTTCTGGCTCTAGTGCTAAAGTCAAACAAATTTCATGGAATATTTGACGGGCAATAGGTTTGCCAGTAAAAAACTTCCAAATTGGTTGGCGACTGTCTAAACCAACTTGACTTGCAAGATATTCTTGTGTCCAACCTTTATCATTAAAAGCCTGTTTGGCTTTTCTAATACCTTCATCTGAAGCTTGGAGAGATCGTTTGGCCATACTGATATCAGAAATTTATTCAATTCAATAATTAATTGACATCAATTATATTCAATTTTTTAAATTAGCGACAAGTGAATTATTTATACCCCGTGGCAGAATCAATGCCGTTGATATGATTTTGTTTCCTTTGCTCTGACATCTGAGCGCCATAGGCTTTCAGCATTTCAAGACTAAGCCGAATTGTAGTCAAGCGGTTACGAAACTTATGTGCTGCCATGTAAAAGTGCTGAGATCTTACCTGGCTTTTGGACTCAGCAATTTGCTGATTAGTTTTGGCAGCAACCAGCGCTTTCTTAACTCCAATTTCTGCTTTGTGTCGGGAAAGAGGAATCTCAATTGTGGTAGCTAGTATTCTTTGATCAAATGGTTTTAAAATATAACCAAAAGGTTGGGAAGTCTTAGCTCTCTCTAGTGTCGATCGAGCGGCATTAGCAGTTAAGTAAACACAGGCAATATTAAAGCGAGACTGGATTTTTAAAGAGGCTTCTATTCCATCGATTTCGCCCTTTAGCCTGATGTCCATTAGCACTAAGTCAGGCTGCAAAGTTTCTGCTATGAAAATAGCTTCTTCTCCTGATGCAACTAAGGCAGGGACATTATATCCCAAGTATTCTAGAGTTTCTCTCAGGTCATCAGCAACTAACTGCTCATCTTCAACTATCAAAATTTGGATAGGATTCATAATTAATTTTATAGTTGAGTGTATTTATAATTTATTTGGATTTATTTCCTGTAATCTTTCGCTTAAATTATAAATTTCTTTGAGATTTTCTAATATTTCATCTTTATCCATTAATTCATAGTTATCTATAAGCCTCTTTGAAATAGACATGATTCTCTGAAGAGGATTACACAACTCATTGCTAGTTGATTGAGTAATATAGTTGTAAGATTTGTTTATTTTTCTTTGAGTTTGTCTATTAATTATTTCTTGCTTTTCAATTCTCGCTGTTATTGACCCCAACAAATCTGCTCTTGTAAACGGCTTAGTCAGATAATCATCTGCACCTAATTCTATGCCTTGACGAATATCACTTTGAGAAGCTTTAGCTGTAAGAAATATGAAAGGAATCGCTTCAGTTTCTGGATTTTCACGAGACCAGCTAACAACTTCATATCCATCTAACTTAGGCATTATAATGTCGCAGATAATCAAATCTGGAATTTCTGCTTGTAATAATTTAATGCCGACTTGTCCGTTCTCTGCATCCATAACATAGAAATTTTCGGCAGTCAGCATTTCTACAATGAGTCTACGGATATCTTCTTGGTCTTCAATTACTAAGATTTTTGTCATTACTTGAGATGTATTAGCTGTTTTAGTATTTGGACTTTGGACGAAAAAAAATAGTTGTTTGCAAATAATATGACTTTGTTAGGGAATTTCTAAAACTCTGATGATTTCGTAGGTTGGGTAGAACGAAATTAAATCCAAACCCAACATTTTTCAAAGAAACGGTTTTTTATTGGCAGTCCAATTGTTAAGTTATATTTTGCCAACAAAGTCATAATATTCACGAACATAAATTATTAATCTTGTTTATATTTTTCAGCCTCTTCAACTAAATCTGCTGACCCTTGTACTAAAGTATCTATAGATTGTTGCAGTCCTTGAATCTTGGCTCTGGTAGCTACTTGCTCAACTGCCATGAGGTAAGCTTTACTACTAGCTTTTCCAAGATGCTTGCATTTAGTATACTTCCCTTTTGTTTGGATGGGGAAAATCGCTGCAAATGTGAAAAATTATCTCACACCGGAAATCTTGCAAAGTGCAATTCATCATACAGTTGAACTGATACTACTGACCCGAAAGTTAGAACAAAGTCGGCAACAACAACAAATGATGGCGGCGATTGCTTTACGGATTCGTCAGTCGCTCGAGCTAAAAGAAATTTTGAGTGTCACAGCCGCAGAAGTGCGCCAGTTTCTTCAGACAGATCGGGTAGTGATCTATAAGCGAGTGCCTATCAGCAAGCACAGGCACAAATCCGAGAACGAAAAGGTGCAGAACAGGCATTGCAACAACTCAATCTAGAACTCGAAACCAGAGTTGATGAACGCACGACGGCTTTACGCGAAAGTGAAGAACGCTGGCATTTGGCACTGCGAGGCAGCAATGATGGTATCTGGGACTGGAACATCAAAACTGATGAAGTTTTCTTCTCGGCTCGTTGGGAAGAAATGTTGGGCTTCGCGGAGAATGAACTTATCCACAATTTTGAAGCGTGGAGGCGTAAACTCTCACAGACATCGCGGTACTACCTTCTGTATTCACTTCCCCCAATGATGAGGAATCTGTAGCAATAATTCTTGAATATGTACTAAAAGCCTATAGACTTCTTGCAGAAGTGGGAAAAGGGATGGAATTTTCCTTTTCCCTTTGCCCTTTCCCTACCTCTTGCAAAAGTTCCTTTTGCAAGAGGTCTAGTATAAAACCCTGCATCTTTTTACCGGATTGCCAAAAAGTTAATCTGGGCGCTGTTGAGTTAGAACTTGATAAGCATAATTGAAATCATCAGTAGTAATCCTGATATCAGAAGGCTCTGTTAATCCTTGGGAGCGGAAACGCCGAATTGCTTCTACCGCCGCTTGATTGCACAGTAAAGTTAAATCTGCACCATTCCAGTCTTTGGTCATCTCTGCCCAATACTTTAAATCTACATCTTCCAGGGGTCGTCCTTGACTATGGACTTGCAGAATTGCCAAGCGACTAGTTAAATCTGGTAAATCTACCTTCATTTGTAAATCCAAGCGTCCAGCTCGTAACAAAGCTGGGTCAAGGGCATCAGGTCGATTCGTCGCCCCAATCACCAAGATAGTGCTTCCCACTTCTATACCATCCAACTCAGTCAATAGTTGACCGACTACGCGATCGCTCACTCCCGAATCACCATTGTAACTGCCGCGTGCCGGGGCTAAAGTATCAATTTCATCAATAAATATTACACAAGGCTCTGCCTGACGCGCCTTAGCAAATAATTCCCGCACTGCCTGTTCACTTGCACCTACCCAACGGGTGAGTAGTTCCGGACCATTGACACCAATAAAATTCGCCCTAGCTTGGGAAGCAACAGCTTTGGCTAATAAAGTTTTACCTGTTCCCGGTGGTCCCCACAATAGGATTCCCTTGGGCGCTAATGCTTTAGTTTGCAGGTAAAGTTCTGGATAAAGAAGCGCTCCTTCCACTGATTCTCGTAAGGTTTCCTTAATCTTATCCAAACCGCCAATATCTTCCCAGGCTATATGTGGAACTTCCACTTCCACACTCCGCAACACAGCCGGTTTAATTTCTTTGAGTGCTTGTAAAAAGTCAGCTTGGTTAACCGTCATATTTTCGGGAATTTGTCCCTCAATCGAAGAAACTTGACGGCGCAAGGCTGTGTAAGCTGCTTTTTGACAAACGGCTTTCAAATCAGCTCCCACAAATCCCACAGCCCCTTCAGCGATGAAGTCCAAATTAACCGTCTCATCCAAAGGCATAGCACGGGTGAGAATTTCCAGAATATCTCTACGTCCTTTAGCATCTGGAATCCGAAACTGCACTTCGCGATCAAATCGGCCAGGACGACGCAAAGCTGGGTCAAGATGGTCGGGGCGGTTCGTGGCAGCCAGAACAATCACACCTTCGCTGTGAGAAAAACCATCCATCAGACCCAATAGTTGAGCCACAACGCGTTTTTCCACCTCACCTTCTACAGAATTGCGGTCTGGAGCTAGGCTATCGATTTCATCAATGAAGATAATACAGGGAGCATTCTTAGCAGCTTTCTCAAAGATGCCCCGAAGTTTTTGCTCGGCTTCACCATAATATTTGCTAATGACTTCCGGCCCCACAAGAGCAATGTAATTAACGCCGAGTTCTTCAGCTAAAGCACGCGCAGTCAGCGTTTTACCAGTACCAGGAGGTCCAACTAAAAGTACACCTCTGGTTGGTTCCAGCCCCAGTTTAGCTAGCAAATCAGGGCGTTTTAAGGGAATAGCGATTAGTTCTTTGAGTTCTTTGAGAATCTCATTCAGCCCCCCGATATCTTTCAAAGCATTACCTGAAGGGGCATCAGGTGGTGCAATAATATCAGGTGCAGCTCCATTCCCTGCATCAGAATTAGCAGAGGGTTGGGTGCGGATACGGCTTGTGCCAATATCGTTAGCCATATTATTAGGACGCGGTATATTCCCAGACCGAGGAATATTGTTCATAGAACGGGAGTTAATCTGGAAATCCGTCTTAATTTCTCCCTTTTCTACTTTTTCTTCTAAAGTCTTAACTAATTCAATTAACTGTTCAAATCCCTTGAATAAATCACTCATACAATGACTCCAAAAATCTTGAAAAATCTACTTTACTTTTGCCCGATTCCTCTTTTATTTTTAGTTAATTCCTCGACTTCAAATAAAAGATTTGCCGCTCCTTGAATCCGGGCTATAGGCTCCACAGAACGCGGTAAACTAGGTAGCCGAATCATAGTTTGCTCTGGAAATAGACTGCCATCAATTTCTACCTCTTGACTGTAACGATTCTGAACTACATAACGCTGATTAACACCCATATTTTTTAGAGTCTCTGTTAAACGGATATGTTCAGATATGATTGCAACTTCCGACTGAACTACACCAATAAATTGAGTATGCTGGGAATTTTTTAACTTCTTTTGCGCTTGTACAACTTGTTGGCGTAAATGTCGTAAGCGTCCAAGAAAATCAACTCTACCCAAAACATCTTGATATTTTATCCACAATTTAAATATCCAAGATAACCAATCACCTAAAGCCGATGGCATTTCTAAAAATTCGAGAAGATGACCAGTTGGTGCTGTATCTAAAATAATTAAATCTTGCTGCTTACTGTCCAATAAATCCATCACATTAATTAGGGCTAGCATCTCATCAATACCTGGTAAAGCTTGAGACATAATCTGCCGCCATGCCTCCGGAACATAAGCAACATTAAATGTTGTATCTGTTTGCGAACCTTCACCACTAATCATATCCGCTAATTCCCAAAGATAATCTACGCGAAACTTTTCTAAAACTTGATGAGCATCAATTTCTTGACCAGTCAAATTAGATGCTAAAGATACAGGCTCATGTCCTAGATTTGTCCCAAAAGCATCTCCTAAAGAATGCGCTGGGTCTATAGAAATGACCCGAATATTTTTATCTGGATGTTGTTGGGAAGAAGCCCAAGCAATAGCGGCTCCCACTGTCGTTTTACCTACACCTCCTTTACCACCAACAATAATTAATTGGCATCCTTCATTGAGAAAATCATGGAAGCTAGGTAAAACTTTAGCAGGCCATTGAATAAATGGTGGTGGAGCAAGTTCAACACTTTCAATTTGTTTAATCTGGAATGCTAGAGAATCTAATGCCACCTCGCCTAAGGGTTCTACTCTCTGTTGCGGTAAGATAAAAACCGGGTGATTAGGGCTAAGTTGTAAGTATTTCTTCAGGAGATTTTGCTGTTCAGCATAACGGTCTGGTTCTAGCTCCGAATTTAGCAAAACACGATTGATGAATAATCCAGCATAAGGAACTTCTAAAGTTTCTAAACTATTTAGAAAACGCTCAGTTTCTAAATAGCACATTGGTTCAGAAATACCTACAACCAAACAACCTGTAAATTTTTCATCTTGCAGTAAGCGCCTGCCTTCTGCTAATTCGGTTTTCATTTCTACTAAAAAGTTATCGACTTCATCAGCCGTATAACTACCTGTAAAAGTTTTAGTGATTACCCGATGTTTTTCTTGAAACAATTCTAAGGAATTTAAAATAACATCTAAAAAATCTTTTAAGCCTAATAAATTTAAGGTATGTCCAGAAGGAGCCATGTCTATAACTACACGATCTACCTTTTTTTCAGACAATAAACGTTCAATTTCTAGCAATCCCATTAATTCATTTAAACCAGGCCAGTTTAAATCCCATACTGGTGCTAAATCGCCTCCATCAGCTAAACTGCCACGCTCCACCAGCATTTCTAAAAAATAGCTGTATTTTGCTTTAAATTCCAACAACAGTTTTTGAGCATCCAGTGCCTGAACGCTCAAGTTAGGTAAATCTGTTAATGGTAAAGCAATATCTTTAACTTCTGATTGCAATACATCACCTAAAGAATGTGCAGGATCTGTAGAAATTAACAGAATTTTTTCTTGAGGAAACTTTCGCGCCCAATAACGTGCAAAACTGCAAGAAATGGTAGTTTTACCAACCCCACCTTTGCCGCTAAACATAACTAGATGTAATGAATCATAGTAGTTCATACTTAAAAATTCCCTGTAAAACTTGTAATTAAATAAAGTGATAAGGAGGAAGAGGTTCTCCCAAGATTAAATTCCAATGAGGACATTTTTCTTGCAAAGTTAATACTTGTTCTAAAAGTAAAGCTTTCTCATGGCGATCAACTAAAAGATGAAGCCGTACTTCTTCTGCATTATCTTGAACGATCGCAGATGCTTGATAAGTTTCTGTAATTAAATTAATTAGATGAGATTTTTCTTCATTTTGGGCCGCAAGAAAGCTTTTTTGCTGCTCATAATGTTGTTTTTTAGTCAAAAAATAATCTCTGCCATTTACCCCAGATGCCTTGGGAAGCTCTTCAACTTTCTGGGGAATGACCTTTAAAGTATATTCGTTTTTTCCCTGAATGTTATTTAGTTTATCTTGATATTCCTGAGCATGGGATTCTATATGATTTAGCAATGTATCTTCAGAAATAAAATAAGTGCCAAAACGCAAAGGTAAAACTGTGATTTGACGAGATAGGTCACAGATAACACGATCATGGGCTAAAACCATTTTGATGACTTGCTCATCGTTATTTTGGCTTAATTCTAAAGATATTCCAGGTTCTACAACAGCTGAGATATTCTTGCCATTAATCAATAGTAATTTACCAAGATTGCCATCTGGCAAATTTAAAGGAAAATCAGGAGTATTCAAAAATGCGTAAGTGTAGAAATTTGGCGATCGCATAATTTTAACCAGATAAAAACTTCAAAAGCATAACCCACAGTCTCTAAAACAATCATCTTGGCATAAAAATAAAAAAAGTGCTAATTTTTACAAAACTATTTACATTCTTGAAATTTTAGTTATAATACTATCAAACATTCAAGTAAATGCCATGAGAAAAATACATAACCAAGTAATAATCAGACCCAGAATTAGCACAATGCCTCGTAATCTCTCTGAGGCATCTAAGCAATTAGAACTTTATAAGCTAATCACAGAGAAACAAAGAATTAAGCAAGAGTTAGCTTTTATTGAGCAGCGAAAAGGGCTACTTACACAACGTTTAACTACACTCCAAACCGAGGTAGATACGATAGACCATAATATTAAGCAGTTACGTAATGGTGAGTCACGAGTTACTCCGGTGGCGAGTTCAAAAATCTTCACTGAAACTAATAGCTATCGAACTTTTGACATTGAATACTAAAATCTAAAGTTTCGCTAAACTTAGTCTGAAAAAAGAACAAAAATTAAACGACTAACCCGTGAAAGCGGGTTATTAATTGTTTAATCTTATAAATTAACTAGCTAGAGGTAAAGAAATCAATTTTTTGAGTCAAAAACTTAGTATTCAGTACTGAATAAAAAACTAATTTATCACCTCTAACCTCTAGTTATTTTCATCCCTTATAAGCGTATGTAGTTTATAAAAACTATTTATTAGGGTGATAAAACTAGATTTTCATTCTCTTCATATTCTTTTATAAATATGCCTTGGTTTTGGTAAAGTTCATTTTCTTCATATACATCTATAAACTCAGATTCGACTGAATAATCTTCTTGTTCTTCTTCTAACTCTAGAGCCAGACGAGACTCTTCTTCCAACTCCAAAGCTTGAATTTTCAAGAGAAGTTCTTCTTCTTGAGCATCAAATTCTTCTTCAGAAAACTCGCCCATATCAAATTTCAATTGCAGACTTAATAATTGTTTATGAAGATTTTCTTGATCATCAAATTCAGTATTAGTACGCTCTTGAATTTGTTCTCCAATCCACACAAGTCCACTAATTGGGCCCGTAATTGGTAATAGTAAGATTTTCCCTAACATAGTCTTGACTCCTATGAAGCAATTTGAGCAAATGTATACGGTGCAGTAAAGTTGTTGTAGCGAATGCGTAAACGTTCACCAAATTTTTGATCAATCGCTTCGACTTGTTCGCTAAATATAGATTCTTGTTCCCAAGGAATCAAAAAGGCAGCGTTATAAATCATGTCTTCTGTCATTGGGGCATTTTCGATAATCTCATCTGCCAATGGTTTTAACTCATTAAAAAACACTTCGATTATAGATTCCTTGCGACTTGCTAAATTACTTTCAATTAATTGTCCAATGTGAATTACCTCCTCCATACTTAATGACTTTCCTTCCATTTGATCTCGCTTCTGTTTCAAGTCTTGATGAGACTCCATCAATGCTTGTAATTCAGATTTGCTGTCCCAAAAAATTTTAATGCTGACTTCTCGACGCCCAGCTAATTTTTGGAATAGCTCTTTTAGCTGCTCTTTATATGGTTGAATTAGTTGTGTAACTACTGTTTCCCAATCTTTCACAACTAATCCAAAACGTAAAGGCAGTAAGGTTCTGGATCCAGCTTGCATAGCTTGTTCTAGAACCTTTTCGTGGTTGATTAAATTGCGTCGAGAGGCTAAATATTTTTCTTGTTTTGCCTCTGAATACAAAAAATTAAACCCATCAATTAATTGACTATAGACAGGTTGAGAATCCAATCCTTTAAGAACAACTGTTTCTGGAATTGGTTCAGGAAAAATACCGTATAGGTAAAGACCAAATGTCATAATTCTAAAGAGTACTCAAACTAAAGGAATTATCAGAAATTACGCAAGTATTAGAGATTTATTGATGAGGCTGTCAAGACTCAATAGTCCAACTTGATTTAACTTTTGACAGTTGGATATTGACTATTGACCACCTTCTATTCTTGTTCTCGTGTGCCAGTTGCGTAAGTTTTAATTACAACGGTTTTGAGGTTAAAACTAACCGCAACTTAGCATGAATGAGATTGAGTTCGGCTATACCTAAATCTATTTCACCATCTACAACAATTCCAGTGTTTAAAAGACGGTCTAATAGTTCCAGTATAGAAGGTTGATTCCCAATCTCACCTGGATAATAAGATCCGGGTGATGGCAAAAGACTACCAACATCTCCTAAATGTATATTCAAGTCTGCTGGTTCAATCTCAAAAATCTCACACAAGTTTAAAACTTGTTCTTCTAGCTTTTGCAAACTTTCACCTGCTCGTTCTAAATCAGATTCGCTGAGAGAGTTTTGTTCCATGCGCCGAATTACTTGTGCTTCCATCAGCTGGCGTACTAGTTCCACTACAGTCAAAAGTAAAGGAGCTAAACCTGCTTTGCTGTTAGCTTTAGAAGTGGTAGGTAGCAAACCGGGAGACTTTTCAGATGGAGTACAAACCATTGCCATGATGCTATCTACCTTTTCTAAATTTGTTGAATTCGATTTAATCTTGGTATAAGTAGAGCGGTGTGAATAATTCAAGGTTTGTAGTAAGGACTTTAGTCCTAATTTGAGGGCTGTTCGCGTTGGCGTTGGCGAAGCCTCTCGTAGAGAAGCCTCTCGTAGAGAAGCGTTCCCGCAGGGTAGCCCTCTCTACGAGACGCTGCGCGTAGCTTACAACTCCTGCGGAGTACGGCAAGCTCAGGGCATCGCGCTACGCGAACACTACAAACTCATATCAAGATTTTTTACATTAGTTAATTTACTTTGATTTATTCTCACCTACTTACTTAAATTGGATATGGATTGCTTTGACATTTCCAGAAACTGATTAAGCCTCAACTTGTGAATCCTTTTCCAATTGACCATTTACTTCATACATTGGCTGGAAATCGTCTTGATTCTTCGCTGCTAATGTAGCTTCATCTTTCACACTTGCAGATGTGAGTAAACGTAGCTGTGATTCTAGACTTTCTAGCCTTTGCTGAAGTTGTTGGTTTTCTTCAACTAAACGTTGAGCTTTGGTACTGAGATATGGGTCACTTTCCCACCAATTTATACCCATCTCACGAGCTTTATCAACTGAAGAAATTAACAAACGAATCCGAATATGTATCAGTTCCGTTGAGGCAATAGATATAGAAATGTCACCAGCAATTACAATTCCTTTATCTAAAACTCTTTCGAGAATATCTGCTAAGGTGGAACCTTGTGTAGATGTAGGAACTACTCGATTTGAGTTAATTTGGGGACGTGTTGGGTGTAGTGGGGTAGTAGTCACGATTAATTCGGCTCTTCAATGGTATATATACGGTTGTTCTTGCTCACTAAGCTTTTTTGCTCTAAAGCATTGAGAGCATTAGTTGTTGAGATCCGGTTGAGGTTGAATTCTTTTTGAATTACAGAGAATGCTCCACTTTTGCGCTGTTGTAGGTAGTGATAAATTTCTTGCTCGAACGGAACAGGACTATTTACAACTGGCTGTTCTGGGGCTTCTGGATGAAGTTCACTAAAATTAGAATCGATGATGGTTGGAAACCCGCCTTCTGCGATAGATTCGCTCGCCGTAGGTATCGCATCTGTATCCTCTGGTGTGATACTATCGTGCGAGTCCTCTATTGCCTCTACGTGTAGGTGATCCAGTAATTCTAGGAAAATCGTTCTAGCTTCGCTAGCAGACCACTTGGTGCGGTTGAACAGCACATCTGCAGAAATTTCCCGAAAATCAGAATTTTCTGCTGATACCAAAATATTGTGTTCTGCACATACCTTAGCAATCACCAGACAAGACCGCAATCCTGATGTCTTCTCGCCACCTGTACGTAAGCGAAATGCTTTAACCAACTGCACAATTAAGTGAGCATCTGGTCTATTGATGCCTGTTTTATTAGCTAATATCTCGGTTTGAGTTAGCTCATCCGGTTCTGGCATATTAATAGTGACCAACCGATCGATTAAAGCATCCTGAGTCGCATGGACTCCGTGGTACTCTTCTGGGTTGGAGGTGAAAATAGCCCGAAATTGGGGATGAACATGCAGATATTCTGGCTGATTACTACTAGGAGGAAGAGTCAGAATTTTTTCTTCTAAAGCAGAGAGCAATACGTTATTCACTTCAGGTCGTGAACGGTTAAATTCGTCATAGACCAAGGTTAAGCCTTCTCGACAAGCTAGAGTTAGTCTAGAATCAACCCAATTTTGTTTAAATTCGTCTTCGACTTTGAGAACGCTGTGAATGTAATTATCCAGTAACTTTTTATGGGTGTAACCCGATTCACTACCAATCAAATCAGAACTTTTAAATTCATCATCTCCGAAAATTAACATGATTGGTCTATCTAGACAGTTAGCCAGGTGCATGGCTAAGGTTGTTTTCCCAGTACCTGCTGGGCCACGTAAGTGAATCGCAAACCCTGATGCGAGATAGCGCAATGCCCGAATTACTACCTGCTCAATCGCTGGTGTGATGACAAATTGCCCTGGACGGACACGAAGAACAGCTCTTTTGTTGTTATTTGCAGTGATAGTCATAGATTACGATAACGAAAAATAGCTTTTCGAGACAAAAACTCAGATTGTTAGATTGCAATTTGTAACTTGATATGCTATTCTAGTTATACGGTTTAGCAAGCCAAAAGTTAATGCTAGTTAATTTCAAAAACTAAGCTGAGAAAAAACGTTAAGAC
This sequence comes from Nostoc sp., assembly GCF_054880495.1. NCBI lineage: Bacteria > Bacillati > Cyanobacteriota > Cyanophyceae > Nostocales > Nostocaceae > Nostoc > Nostoc sp. The sequence continues at coordinate 7,688 of NZ_JBTYKD010000311.1, read as the reverse complement.
TTGATAAGTTCCTGAAACTAAATTAATACATAGAATAGAATATCTAAAGTTTTACACTAAAACTCATTGTTGAATATGCCCCCTTTTCTGACCAGTTATTTAACTGTAGGATTAGGGGGTTTTACTATTTAATCTAGTTCGCCAACAGATTACCAATTCTCTAAAATAAATCTACAGATGGATACCAGGGAAGAATTAAGAGAATTATCTGTAGTTAGGGTTTAGAGAAAGAGTATTGACTAACGAAGAAGTGTGCCAAAAATGCTAACAGACAAATTCTGACGAAACTCATGCAGATGTTGCCTTTGGGCATTGGCTTTCTCAGTTCTTTCCTTTGCTGTTTCTCCTAGAAACTCCTGGGTTACTTGCTCAAGTTCTTGATAGAACTCATGCAAATGCTTTGCTTGTGCTTTAGCTTGAGCAAACCTTTCTTTAGCGGTTTCGGCTAGAAATTCCTCGTTTGTTTGCTCAAGTTCTTGGTAGAACTCATGCAAAAACTTTGCTTGTACTTTAGCTTGAGCAAACCTTTCTTTAGCGGTTTCGGCTAGAAATTCCTCGGTTGTTTGCTCCAGGTTTTGGTGGAACTGATGCAGCTCTTCCGCTTGCTTTTTGGCTTTCTCTTGTCTGTCTGCTGTTGTAGCGGACAAGAATTCATGAGTCTCTTTAAATAGTTGAGATACTTCCTCAACTATCGACTGATGCTCTTGCCGGATTTTTTCTATTAAAGCCGTCATGAGATTCTCCGCAATATTATTCAAATCGTGAATAAACTACATTAACTGGACAATTAATATCCAGATAATGTAGCTTAAACAATAGCTGCTCTTGGCATTTTATCCTTTGATAAATCTTGATTGACAAGTATCAAGATAATCGACAAAAAACAGAATGCAAATCAGAATTATTTAGGTTATAATTCTAATTTGATTTCATCTACTTAATAATTAAGCAGGTACAGCAGGTACAGCAGCTGACTGTGTTAAGCCTACAGCTTCTGCATATTTCAAGTAGGTTTCAACAGAAGCAATAACAATCCGAGCTTCGATTGCAAGTAATTCAATACCAACTAGGGAAACACGTACCCAAGCATCTATAACGATACCTTTATCTAAGATACGGTCAATAACTTCTGCCAAACTTGAAGAAGAATTAGTTTTTTCGACTGCCATGATTTTAGACCTTAACTCATTGTTAATTTTTAGTATTTAGCTAGGCATTTGCCTTTGCTCTCTACTGAATCAAATTAAACATACGTTTTCATAAATGTAAAGAGTTTATCTGTATAAAAAATCCAAAAAGATAGTCAATCAACAACGATTGAGAGCTTTAATGTTTAATTTATGTTGATTTAATATAAAATTTCACTTGAAATGTAAGTTTTAATCTTTAATTTTGTTTGTTTTGTAATCTTTAACGTATGTTTTAAAATTTGTAATTTTTTAAAATTATTTTTACCCAAGATGTTGATTTAGATTCGACAAATAATTTAGTAAGCAAATACACTGTAATTTTTCCACCTTTTTTCTACAACTACGTAATATTACAGTTACTAAAATCTTGAAAAATTGAGTTAGGATGTTTTGAAGAATTATCTTGCGACAAAAATAAGTATCTGTTCGTTGAAGAAAGAAACCTGACTTTTCATAGTATGTGGAAAAGTCCATTTCTAGGGTTTTCCAAGCCCTGATTTTTTCGTTAGCTATTTTCATTAACTTAAAGCTATTGAGAATTAGCCTGTGGAAAAAGTCACGTTTTTTCGGGGCTTGAGGACTTCCCGTGAAAAGTCAGGAAAGAGACAAGGGGAGAAATCACATGGGGATTCAAACACCACCTGATTTAAATCTATCAAAAAGTGGCGGGGGTCTTAAATCCGCATTGCGTTACGGCAAGCTCCTGATACTGTTGGCAAATGTACTACATATTTGTATTTATCAGTATTACGTAAGATAAAACCTTCAATCTATCGTTGCGGCTTTTAGTTGTAATACTTTTGTTTATAGGTTTGTAACACTTTGTCTCTATTTTGCTCTACCATCCATATTTTTTGTAAGCGTTGAGGGGGTAAGTAGGAAGGCACAATTAAATATAAGATAAAACCTCACCCTCAATCCCTCTCCGTGAGTTCGGAGAGGGAAGCCAGAAGCAGAGTAAGGTTTTATATTTAATTTGACCCACTTACTTATAAAGAAGAGGAAAAACAACCCCCAAAATCAAGCAATAAAATTAGGCAGCTTTAGCGCAACAAATAGCACTGCGTGCAAAAAAAATTCTACTGCCTTCTGTTGATAAAAATCATGGCGAAATCGCTCGAACATTAGATATTAGTCTGGATATGGCTCGTTTATGGCGAAAGCGATGGTTAGAAACTATCGATAAAGATTTGTCTATTTTTCAGAGATTACTAGACTCTGAGCGTATTGGCGCACCTGTAAAATTTAGTATGGAGCAAGTAATCGAATTATTCGACAAAAGCATGTTCGCTATCTGAAGACTATGGACGACCAATTAGTCATTGGACACCAAGAGAACTAGCGGACAAAATTATGAAACAAGGGATTATTGAAAGGATATCTGTCGCTTACTTGAATTTCCTGCTGACCCAGATGACTTTGTTAAACACCTACAAGATAAATTAGCGCAGGTAGCTGACATTGTAGATGAGATTTGTGCGGTTGATAAACAATTCACTATCGATAAAGACGGAGAACCTGTACTTAAAAGAATCCCATCCCTAGCCCAAACGAATGAAGTCGAAGAATTAGAATCAAAAATTCGTGCTTTGATGCCGGAGCGTAGTATCTTAGAAATTCTTTACAATGTTAAGCATTGGTTAAATTCGACAAGGCATTTTGGTTTATTTTCGGGAAGCGAACCAAAAATATCTGATTCTGCTGAACGTTATATTTTTACTACGTTCGGCTATTGCCAACAGATTACCAATTCTCTAAAATAAATCTACGGATGTACGGCCAGGAACAAAGAAGAATGAACTGTAATTTAGAGAAAGGGTATTAACTCCCTTGGTCAGAGTGTTGACTAACGACTAAATGTGCCAAAAATGCTCGCAAACAAATCTTGACGAAATTGATGCAGATATTGTCTTTGTGCTTTGGCTTGCTCAAGTTATTGGTGGAACTGATGCAAATATTGCGCTTGCTTTTTGGCTTTCTCTTGTCTGTCTGCTGTTGTAGCGGACAAGAATTCATGAGTCTCTTTAAATAGTTAAGATACTTCCTCAGCTATCGACTGATGTTCTTGCCAGATTCTTTCCATTAAAGCTATCATGAGGTTACTTGGCAATATTATTCAAATCATGAATAAGCTACATTAACTGGATAATTAATATCCAGATAATGTAGCTTAAACAATAGCTGCTCTTGGCATTTTATCCTTTGATAAATCTTGATTGAGAAATATCAAGATAATCGACGAAAAACAGAAGGCCAATTAGAATCACTTCTACCAAGTCTCTATGAAGATATTCTGATATCCAAGTCCCTAAAAACTAACTGCAAAGAACAACACAGGAAGAGGAGGAATCGAAATATCTTGGCGCAGATGACTTCACGAAGAAACGGTATTAGCTTGCCATTCTAATTTGATTGCATCTACTGAATAATTAAGCAGGTACAGCAGGTACAGCAGCTGACTGTGTTAAGCCTACAGCTTCTGCATATTTCAAGTAGGTTTCAACAGAAGCAATAACAATCCGAGCTTCGATTGCAAGTAATTCAATACCAACTAGGGAAACACGTACCCAAGCATCTATAACGATACCTTTATCTAAGATACGGTCAATAACTTCTGCCAAACTTGAAGAAGAATTAGTTTTTTCGACTGCCATGATTTTAGACCTTAACTCATTGTTAATTTTTAGTATTTAGCTAGGCATTTGCCTTTGCTCTCTACTGAATCAAATTAAACATACGTTTTCATAAATGTAAAGAGTTTATCTGTATAAAGAATTTTAGAAAAACAAGTAGTCAAAAGCAATTGATAGCTTTAATGTTGAACTTATGCTTATTTTATATAGGACTTAAATAAAAATGTAAGCTTTAATATCAAATTTTGTTTATTTTGTAATATTTAATGTATTTTTTTGATTTTTACTAAACTTTTAAATATTTCAAAAAAAATATATTTTTTGATGTGTGACTATACTTTAAAATAATTTATTAAGTAAATACACTGCTATTTTTATCCATCCTTTTGAAATTACGTGATATTACAGTTCCTAAAACCTTTGGTAAATAACATAGGATATTCTCAACAATTATCTAGGAATAAAAATCATGTCTATAGAAGCTACTTCTGATCGAGTACGGCAGGAAGCATTAGCAGGCTTAATTGCTAATTTAGTAAATCAAGGTCATCCACTTCAATATGCTCAAGTGATGGCAACTTCAATTATTTTTCAGACCGACCTAGATTTAAGAAATGCCCAGATGGCTCGTCTTTTAAACTGGTTGAAACAGGAACATAAAGATATCTATGCATCTTCTCTGGTTATAGTTGAAGAAACCCGTGAGGAGTTTGAACACCGAGTTCAAAAAGGTTGAGTCGAATGGCACTAAGTATAGCCCACCATAAAAAAGGGTCGAAAATCATGTTGTTTTCGCATCTACGATTTTAGGTGATTTCCAGAATAAAAATTACCACACAACATCATTCTATCGTAGGGGGGAACGGCTGTTTACCCTCCTCACCCGGATTTCTCACAAGCAATAAAAAATGTCTTACATGACCTCATGTAAGACATTTTTTTTGATACATCGTCAATTCAAATTTAGGTAGGGAGAAAAATGAAGTAAAAAGCGTAGCTATCAAGATAAAATAGTTACCATGAGCCACCGAATGCCCCTCCCTCAACGGAGTAGGGTGGGGAGGATGTCAATAGATTATTCTTAGTAATAAAAGCAAAATAAAGCGGATGAATAATCGGCGTTTTTGCACCCCTACAAAACAAGAAAATTTGGTGGTGCAACAATTCAGTCGTAGGTCCCAATCCAATAGGAATCAACTTAAGTGGCTCTCAAGTTAGGAGAATATTAGAGCGAAAAAAGTACGTTAACATCCAGGGCAAAATATAGCCTAGAGGACAAACAGAATCCTGAAACAATGCCGAAGGATTAACTGTCATGACTACTGCTGTTTGGTGCAGTAGTCAGCTTTAAGATGCACCAATAATTTTCTATCAAGTCGGCACTAATTCACCAGGACGCAACTTCGACCACTTACCCGTTTCCCGCTTAAAGCTCAGACAACCAACAACATCCCATTCCATTTCAATTACATCCTCTTTAGTCCGAATGTTGACATTGATAGAAGGTTCGTTCGGATCAAAATTTGGTGTTTCGGTCAAGTGAGGCTGTTGGTGCTGCCCCTCTACGGCATGATAGGTAAAACAGCTGTCTACATAGTGGCAGTTCACGCAAATACACATAATAGAACCAACTCCAGGCGCCTTTATTGTTAATCTAACTTAAGCCCAACTGTTATTGATGAGTTGCTGGGTTGATTTTTATTACAATGGATAAATCAGTTCCTTCTACCCTAGCTCCCGAAAATTGGCCTTTTAGCTTAGAATTGCTGCCACAACCCGCTTACATGGTAGGTGGTGCTGTACGAGATGCCATCCTTGGCAGAACCCGTGAATATCTGGATCTAGATTTTGTTATACCATTTAAGGCGGTAAAGGTAGCGAGAGCGATCGCACATCATTACAAAGCTGGTTTTGTGTTACTCGATGCCGAACGACAGATTGCGCGTGTGGTTTTTCCCCACGCCACAGCAGATTTTGCCCAACAGGAAGGAAATAGTATAGAAGTTGATTTGCACAGACGAGATTTTACAATAAATGCGATCGCCTATAATCCCCATACACAAGAAATTATCGATCCTCTGCAAGGTTGTGTAGACTTACAACAGGGCATTTTGCGAATGATATCACCCGCCAACCTCAAAGATGACCCTTTGCGGTTAATGCGAGGTTATCGCCAAGCTGCTCAACTAGGTTTTACTATTGAATCAGCTACCCAAGCCACAATTCGATCTTTGGTATCACATATCAGCAAAGTTGCAGCCGAACGAGTTAGGGTAGAAATTGGCTATCTACTGGCAAATTCTCAAGGTACTTCTTGGATTACAAGTGCTTGGGAAGATGGTTTACTTGCCCCTTTTTTCAAAAACGCCACCCGTGAAAGCTTGAGCAAACTAGCAGCAGTTGACAATGCAGCCGCCTTACTAACCCAAAATTGGCCACAATTAGGGGCACAACTGCAAGAGGATGTCCGCGATACTATCAAAACCACTTGGTTAAGTATTGCCAAACTTGCTTGTCTTGTCAACCCAGATCCAGAATTAGCAGAAATAGAGCTACAGGAACTAACTTATAGTCGTGCCGAAATCCGGGGTGTAACCACTGCTTTGAAAGTGTTACCGCAGTTTCAACTAGTCGATATGTCGTCGTTGCGAGAACAATACTTTTTGTTCCATGACGCAGATATGGTGTTTCCTGCTACGGCAGTGCTAGCTGTCGCACTTGATAATTTAGTCGAGGCGATGTCTAATGACAAGCCACTACATACAGCAGGCGCCACAACAGAGGAAACCAAAGCAAGGGGTTGCCTTGTCTGGGTACCTTTGATTAACCGCTACCTGAACCCTGATGATCTGATTGCTCATCCCACTCCATTAGTGAGCGGGAAGGAGTTGATTATAGCATTAGATATCCCAGCTTCGCCAATCATCGGCCAACTGTTGACAGAAATTGCCGTAGCACAAGCTGAGGGGAAAGTCTCAACACCAACAGAGGCGATCGCATTTGCACGTCGTCATATCATGTCCGGGTAATTAGTTATAATTCCATAGTCATTGCACCCCACACGCCAGATGCTCCACTTTTAAAACATCCTCTCAGCAAGAACATATTTGTCATTGCGTTAGGGTAAGCCTTCCCGTTGGGTACGAAGTGACAGCGTAGTGAACGCAATGACAATTCTATAACCGGGGTTTGATATAAATTTATATATTTGGGATGCTCCCGATGTCGAGTGTGGTATTAGCCGTATTACTAAATACAAGAAATCACACAGGAAATTCATAATTAGCAATTAATAATCACTGCAAATTTAAAGATGACTTTAAAAATGATTTAATGGATATATTTTGTGAGAAAGTTAATACAAAGGTATATTCACTGATTTCAAATTCATGGATTCTTTATCTATCAATTCCTTACTTGAAGAGTTGAAAAACCCGGATGCCACAGTCCGCGAAAAGGCAACTAGAAAAATCTGGCGGATCTGGTTTCAGCAAAAGGGAATCTATGGGCTGGAAATAATTGATCGCAGTCAAAAGTTACTCGATGCAGGTGAAATTATTCAAGCCGAAACAGTGTTGACGGCACTAATCAAAGACCAGCCAGATTTTGCTGAAGCCTGGAATCGCCGTGCTTTCCTCTATTACAGTATTGGTGATTATCAAAAATCTTTGGTCGATTGTCAGATGGTTGTGCAGATAAATCCAATACATTTTGGAGCGCTTCACGGGATGGGTTTGTGTTATGCGGCACTAGGAGAGTATGGTGAAGGTATCCGAGCTTTTAAAGCTGCTCTAGAAATTCAACCCTATTCGCTAGTGAATCAAAAGTTGATTCTAGAATGTACATTTAGATTCAGTTATAACAA
>NZ_JBTYKD010000310.1:0-29167 GCF_054880495.1 Nostoc sp. | reverse complement strand
TCTGGAATTGATTTTTTACCAAGTAAAAAATCAATTCCAGATGCAATCCTCACTTCGTGACGCTTCTCTACGAGAGGCTCCGCCAACGCGAACATTCCCTCGTGGTCACTGAGTGCGGTCGAAGTGCTCACAATAAATACCTACCATTAGAGTACATTGTTCGCGTAGCGGACGCACCAGAAGGTGGGGACTTCCGCGACACGTTAAATCGTGTCACCTAGCTCAACGCCTACAAATAAGTTTCGGAAAATATTAAATTTAATGGAAGATTAAATAGTTCGCGATCGTTGTACGCTACCTAGATGGGAATGCGTCAACAGAGGACTCAACCAATGGGATATGTAATTGCTACTGCAAATATGAAAGGTGGCGTTGGTAAAACCACCCTCACTGTCAATTTAGCTACCTGTTTAGCTAAAAATCATGGCAAGCGGGTGCTTGTCCTTGATTTAGACACCCAAATTAGCGCCACACTTAGTTTAATGTCGCCTTTAGATTTTGCCAAGCGTCGTAAACAAAGTAAAACATTTAGGTATCTGATAGACGAAGTTATCAATCCAGAGGCACAAGCAAAACTGACAATTCAAGATATCATTCAATCCCCGGTTTGTAATCTTCCCGGACTGGATTTATTACCAGGAGATATCGACTTGTATGATGAATTTGTTGTCTCAGAAATGCTGCATAAACAAGCAACTGCTTTGGGTGAACAGGACTTTGAAATGATTTGGAATCGCTTTGAAAGAGTCCTGATTAATAACATCTTAAAACCAGTACGTCAAGAATATGATTTTATCCTTCTTGATTGTGCGCCTGGCTATAATCTATTGACTCGTAGCGCTTTAGCCGCCAGCGATTTCTACATACTTCCTGCTAAACCAGAACCTTTATCTGTAGTAGGTATTCAACTGCTGGAAAGACGGATTGCCCGATTAAAGGATAGTCACGGACATGAAAGCAAGATAGATATAAAAATGCTGGGAATTGTATTTAGTATGTCTAGCGCTAACCTTCTGACTGGCAGATACTATAAACAAGTCATGCACCGGGTTGTTGAAGATTTTGGTGTAGAAAAAATTTGTAAGGTACAAATTCCAGTTGATGTCAATGTTGCTAAGGCTGTTGATAGTTTTATGCCAGCTGTTTTAATTGCTCCCCAATCAGCTGGTTCAAAAGCGTTCTTTCAGTTAACTCAGGAGTTGTTGCAAAAGCTTTAATTTAGAGTTAGGAGTTAGGAGAGACGCGATTAATCGCGTCTGTACAAGAGTTAGGAGTTATGGATTTTATTCCTAACTCTTAACTTCTAATATCATGTCTGGGTTAGTAGACTGGTTCTGTAGGAATTATTCATTACCAGAACGTTCAAACACTACTGAAAGATTATTTGCTGGCATTTGGTAAGTCTGTTTCAAGGTAAGATTTTGGGCGCTAGCGACTGCGACAACATCATCAAAGTTACGTACACCCCACTCTGGGTTTTGGGCGCGTAAAGATTCGTCAAAAGCTGCATTACTCGCTGCTGTATGTTCTCCACCTTGTTTAAAAGGCCCATATAAATAGAGGATACCTCCTGCTGGTAAGATCCGACCTGCCCCTGCCATTAATCCTAGACAGGCTGACCACGGTGAAATGTGAATCATATTGATGTTGACGATCGCCACAATTGGCTGATTATTAAGCCAATCAAATGCAGGATTCTCCACTGCCCAAACTGGTTCTCTGACATCAAGCTCAAGCGGTGGATAAAGATTATCACAGCCAATGTGTTCAGCCCATGCAGTAATGCTGGCTCGTAATTGGGGATTTGGATCTGTTGGCAGCCACGAACGAGAACTGAGCTTGGGGGCAAAAAATACTGCATGTTCGCCAGTACCACTTGCTATTTCCAATATCGTGCCACTCTTTGGCAACACTTGTAAAAGTACTTCTATAATTGGTTCGCTATTGCCCTGGGTTGCTGGTGCGTATTGTCGTGCGTCTTCTGGTGTCATCCGTATCGTTAGATTATAAAATCTGACCGCATCTTATACTATTTCACTCAATCACTGATCGCCCAGCCGTAAAGATTTGTTGTGCTGTTAGTTGCAAGTTGGGAAAGATTGAAGAAATAAGTTGATCGTTGTTTTGAAACAAGTGTTTTTGATACTCATCCTCTATTAAGGTACAAATTGTCACCGTTGGCTGTTTGGGTTTGCCAATATATTCTCTGCCACCAATGCCGAGATAATCAACAATCCAATATTCAATCACTCCTAAGAGGGCATAATCTTCAACCTTACGGGCGTAATCATTTTGCCAGTTCGTGCTGACAATTTCAGCAATCAGTTTGATTGAGTTTCCTGATGTAATTACAGGTTGCTGTTGCCACAATGGTTCATTAATCAATTGAGTTTGGTCTAACACAATTACATCGGGACGAAAAGCTGTTTCTGTTCCTAATAGTTTGATTAGACAGCGATGAGGGATAAAGTAGCTTAGATCCTGACGATCAATTTCTACATTCAGTTTTCGCCCTATAAATGCAGAGACTTGCTCGTGTGGTCCGGTTGGTTCCATTTCAATTAATTCACCATCAATTAGTTCGTAGCGATCGCACTCACCGTAGCAGCTAATAAATTCATCAACGGTGAGAACTTTTGGGGCTGATTGAACCATTGTGATTATTCCTGGTGATTTGATACGAGCCAGTAAGGTAAGGCGTTATCGGGATGAATTATCCTCAATATAAGAGCGGAGAGCAGAGTTAATTAGAGATTGGTAGCCTTTTCCTTTGCTTTTAAACCAATCCAGAATATCTTGATCTAGTTGAATTAATGTGGCTTCTTGGCTAACAGGTTTTACCATTTTGGCTGTTTCCCAGAATTGCTGATCTAATTCAGGAATATCTGAAGTATCAATCGCTGTATCAGGGATATTTTGAAGTTCTTTAAGTCGATTGGGCGAGATACTCATAGTAGGTTCTCCTTTCTTTGGGGGTGGCTTTTCGAGCAGAGATTAATCGAATTTTGCCAAGATAAAGGCATGAGGAAAAAACTCACGCCTTTTTATTTAAACTTTTTTCCCACGGGCTGCTAAAAGTTCCAGAACAACTCCATTTGTCCAGCCGAAGCCAATTTCGTTAGAACTATATCCAAAGGAGATGTCGTCGGAGACGTTGGCAGAACAACGTTCAACATCATATTTCTCAACTATGGTGTTGTGACGCCCGAATTCTTTAATTACCATAGCTAGGAATTTATTCGCAATGCGATCGCCTTCTGGATGATACCCATAGCGGTGAAGTCCCAAGACGGCAATTAACGTCAGTGGTGCCCAACCGAAGGGCGCATCCCACTGGTTTCCGGTGACACGAGTACTGGTAAAAATTCCGCCTGGGGCTTCAAACAAAGAAAGATTTTCCGCAACACGTTGGGCTTGGGCTGGAGAAGCAATTCCCAGCCACAGAGGATAAAATGTGGTAGCAAATTCGTAACGGCGGCGTTCTCCACTCTGGAAATTATAGTCGAGATATATTCCCTGTTCTTCATCCCAGAGATACTGATCGATGCGATCGCGGCGGATATCTGCACGCTCGCGCCATTGTTGCTCCAATTCTTCTTTCCCCAAAATCTGGTTAATTTGCGCCAAATCTTGTTCCATCTGATACAGCAAACTGTTGAGGCACACAGGAGCGTAGTGGAGGATATCAGCGCTGAAAGGGCCAAATCGGTTGGTGATATCAAAACCGGACTCGCGCATGGTGCGATCGCCCTTGTAAAATAGATTGGTCAGTTCGTCATTTTCGCGGTCGTAGTAAAGATTCACATCATAATCTTTAACTTCAAAGGTTTGGTAATATTCCTTGACCCGATCGTAGTGGCTTTTTCCCTCCTCATCCCGCTCGGAGAACAAAACTTCTGGCGCGGCTCCTTCCCCTAAGGCATAGAATCTAGATAAGCCTGTTGCCGCATTTAGATGGGGCGGTACTACCCAATAATAGTAAAATTGCTCTAGGAGCGGTACGGCTGACTTCAACCACTCTTCATCTTGGGTGTGCTGGAATAAGGCCAAAACCATCATGCTGAGGACTGGAGGCTGCGATCGCGACAGCATATAAGTCCGGTTGGAATTCAGGATGGTGCCATAATGCTGCACTTGGTATAGTAGTTGGTCTACTTGGCTTTGCGCTAGCTCCCATTCTTCATCGCGCAAAAGTCCCAGTAAGATAAAGTAGCTGTCCCAGCCATACATTTCGTTAAAGCGCCCACCGGGTACGACATAAGGCCCTGGTAGGTATAATAATCCATGCTCTTTAATTGCTTCGACTTCTGATGGTAAAGTGCGAATTTCAATTCTTTGCATATCCTTGGGAGATAGCGATCGCTCTAAAATAGTCTGAACGTTGGGACAATCTTCTTGAGGCGAAATGTAGACGAGCCAAGGAGTCTCGGTTTCGTGGTCTAGTTTGGTATCTTTGGCTGATTGTAATAGATGTTCGTGCGATCGCGTTAAGGTTTTCCACGTTTTTTTGATGTGCGATCGCACGGTGTCAATTTGTGCGGTGGTGAATGTTGGCGGAGTGGTCATATTTTCAATTTTTTTTTAACGCAAAGGAACGCAGAGGAAACCGCAGAGGTTTTATGGGGTTTTCTGTGCGCCTCTGGGTGAGAAGGATTTATTCTTTTTACTCGGCACTACTAATTAATAGGGCGACTGGAAAATGGGCGAGGGCGGTTGCGATAGATAATGTTTCTTTAGTCTGTAAGGGTTGCTGAGTTAGGACGTTTTTCCAAGTCAGGGATGTTCCAGGGGGTAATTGCAAATGTGTATCTTGCCAAATTAACTCGCCTATGGGATTGTGTCCAGGCTGGATGAGGCTGGTTAAAAAGCGAGGTGCGATGGCGATCGCTGTTTGATTTCCTTCACGCCGCGCAAAGGCGATAATGTGATTGGCGTAGGTTCCCTCAACTTTTAACGGTAAATAGTCGCCGTCCTGGAATAATGAGACGTAGTTTGTTCTGGCTTGGAGTAGTTGAGCTGTTAAAAATAGTTTGATTCTGCCGTCTGTTTTGTGGTTGAGTAACTCCTGAATTAGTCCGAGAATATCTGTTTTTACCTGTTCGCGGATGGCGCTTAGGTAAGTACGTCTTTGTTCAAAATCTACGGGACGGCGATTATCTGGATCAACTAAACTTAGTTCCCAAAGTTCTGTTCCCTGGTAAAAGTCGGGTACGCCGGGTGCGGTAATCTTTAGTAGAGTTTGGGAAAGGGAATTGAATATCCCATAGTCTGCAATTCGCTGTTGAAAGGGACGAAAAACTTCTAGAAATTCCCCGGAGATGGCAGGATCAAGTACTTTCTCAATAAAGGAAGTACAAGCTTCTTCGTACTCGCTATCAGGTCGCAACCATGCTGTGTGAACTTTGGCTTCTCGAATTGCTTTAATTATATAGTCTTTCATCCGTTGCACGAAGGATGTATGTTCTGCTTCGGCAAAGGGAAACGCCCCCACCAGGGTTTGATAGAGAAAATACTCATCGTTGCGATCGGGCATAGCAAACCCCTGGCGATGGCTACGATTTCCCCGATTCATGGCGCTCCAAGTATTTACCTGCTGTTCCCACTCCTCTGGGATTTCTGAGAGGACATTCAACCTCGCACGGACATCTTCGCCGCGTTTGGTGTCGTGGGTGGCTGTGGTGTTCATTGTGTGAGGCCAGCTTATCTGGTGCTGTTGGTTAAAGGCATGAAATTTGGTTACTGATATCCCAAAATGACCGGGATTTCCTCCAACTTCATTCAACGACAGCAACCGATTATAAACATATAATGTCGTGTCTTCTACGCCTTTGGCCATTAGCGGACCACTGTATTGCTGCATTCGCAAGACAAAATATATCCACTGCTCACGTTCTGTTTGAGTCAGAGAATTATCAAACTCTAGCAGCATTAACTTTTCAATAAAGGTCAGTTCATGGTGCAATAGGGGCGTTTGTTCTTTGGCTTGGCGAATTACTTCTTGAATGGTAGCGCGATCGCTTTCTCCAATTCCATCGGGTGTAATATATGTACGGTAAATCGGGAACAGTGTCAAAACTTCGGCGATCGCTCTTTTTAACCCATTCAGTGTAAAATCATTTCCGTAGCGATATTTGCTGGAAACATTCTTTAACAAAAGTGCCAAATTGTCAATATCCCCTGCTAAATTCTTTTCTAAAATCAGGTGCTTTTTCTCCTTGACAATGGTTGAATAATCTACTCTGGAACCGATAAAGTTATAGTAGATTTTATCGAACTGGGATTGATTTTCTGTTTGACAAAATACCCCATTTACATAGTTTAAAAAGTCATATCCTGATGTTCCTTCAATTTCCCAATTCTCCGGCAGGTCTTCTGTGAGTTCTAAAATCTTTTCCACAGTGATATAAACATCACCCGTTTTTTCCCGCAGCCTTTCGAGATACTGGATTGGGTTATAAAGTCCATCAATATGATCAATCCGTAAACCTGTAAATTTGCCCTCCTCTACTAACTTCTGAATGAAGCTGTGGGTGTTATTAAAAACGCGCAATTCTTCAACTTTCACTGAAATCAGTTCATTAACTGTAAAGAAACGGCGGTAGTTCATTTCCTCCGCCCCAACTTTCCAGAAGGCGAGACGGTAAAACTGGTCATTCAGTAAATCATCTAGGAGGTTAAAGCTTTCGGAATTACCCGCTTCTCCATTGAAAGTTTTGATATTTTCATCAATGAACTCGCGGATGGCATCATTTGTGGTGTAGATTTCCCAAACCAATCCTTTAATAAATGCGATTTGGTCTTGTCGCTGTTTTCCCGCCACCTCTGAAGGCACATTTTTGAGAATGTAGAGAATCCCCAATAATTTAATAAAATCGGGGTGATTGCGTCCCAGTGTGCGCGTGAGTTTACCCAGATTATGAATGATAACTTTTGTGTAAGACTCTAACCGCAGTGGCAGTTTCAAGCTGTAATAGTTTACAGTTAAACCGTTTTCTTCATATTGTAGTTGAATGTGTCCGTTTTCCAAGGATACGCCGTAGAAGTCTCCCAGTAGCGGTGCTAGAATTCGCTCTTGGCGATCGCCAAAGGGAGCATTCCAAGAAAGGTCGAAGTAGTCGGTATAACTGGAATCTGGCCCGTGTTCCAATACGTCCATTAAGTAAGGGTTTTCGCTGGTATAAGACATGTGGTTGGGGACAATATCTTGTAACCAGCCCATACCAAGGGATTGAACTTTATCAACCAATGCATCAAAGGATTCATTAGTTCCCAGTTCTGGGTTTAGTTGAGTGGCATCTACTATATCGTAGCCGTGTGTACTCCCGGTTCGGGCTTTGAAAATCGGGGAAGCATACAAATCGGAAATACCTAAATCTGCCAGATAAGTTGCGATCGCTCTAGCGTTGTCAAAGCTAAACTCAGGTGTAAACTGAATTCGATAAGTTGCGGTGGGAATTCGCATAGTTTTTAGTGGAGAGTGAGGGGGATGAGGGGGATGTAGCTTTAGCTTCCCGCAGGGTGGGGGATGAGGGGGATGAGGGGGATGAGGGGGATAAGGGGGATAAGGGGGATGAGGGAGTTTGAGGTTTTGAGCATGAGCGTTGAACCTCTGAGCATGAGCGTTGAACCTCTGAGCTTAAAACTTTAACTCTCCCACTCCCGTTAGGCTAGGCTCACGGCAAGCCTACTCCCCATTCGCCACTCGCTCATTCTCGTTCATACAGGACGATACTAGTAGCTTTTACTGTCAATTCTTGCCCCACAGACAGATGTTCAGGGGCTTGGGAACCAGTCCCAGACCATGAGGTATCTGCTGAGTCTAATAGTTTGTGAGAATTATGCCCAATTGGCAGAGTGACTGTGACTGGAGACGAATTGAAATTCATCACAAATGTTAGTTCACTTGATTCGCACCAACGACGCACGATTACTAACTCCTTGTCTTCATCGCTAGTCGCTTGGATAAAATTGCGGTCTTGGTTGAGAAGTGCTGGATGCGTTTTGCGTAAATTAATTAACTGACGATACCAATCCCAGAGAACTTTGTGCTTACCATTATTGCGTAATTCCCAATTAAGTTTAGAACGCAGAAAAGTTTCTGCCGATTCGGGATCTGGGGGAGCATCTGCATAGTGAAACGCTTCAAACTCTTGTTTGCGTCCGGCTCGAACTGCTTCAATTAAATCGGGATCGGAGTGACTGACAAAGTAAATGAAGGGTGCAGTTTCGCCATATTCTTCTCCCATGAATAACAGGGGTAAGTAGGGCGAGAGCAGCACAGCGCCGGCGGCTAACTTTAATCCCTCAAAAGAAATCCTCTGGCTGAGGCGTTCCCCTTTCATTTGATTGCCGATTTGATCGTGATTCTGAATGCAGACTGTAAACTGTGATAAAGGGCGATCGCGGCAAGATACGCCATGAAAACGTTTACGATGTGGAGCGTATTTCCAATCGTAGATAAAAGTATCATTATAAGCTTTCGCCAAATCAGCCAACTGCCCAAAATCTTGATAATATCCTTGGCGATCGCCTGTCAACAATGTGTGCAATGCATGATGAAAATCATCACTCCATTGAGCATCAAGACCATATCCACCCAATTCGGCCGGGCGAATTATTTGCGGATTATTCAGGTCACTTTCAGCAATTAAATGGCGTTTCCATTTTTGCCCTTGTTGTGAAAAATGATGAACCGCTTCGGAGAGTTCCCACAAAAAATGCTTGGCTCCCAAGTCGTAAATTGCCTGAATAGCATCCAGCCGCAATGCATCAATGTGGAACTCGCCCAACCAATAGAGCGCATTTTGGATGAAATAATTTCGCACACCCTGACTATGGGCGTCGTCAAAATTCAGCGCTTCGCCCCACGGCGTTTTATAGGTTTTAGTAAAGTAGGGCGCGAATTGACTCATATAGTTGCCTTCTGGCCCAAAGTGGTTATACACCACATCCAGGACTACGGCGATATTATGTTGATGGCAAGCATTTACCAGTTGCTTAAGTTCGGCTGGGCTACCGTAGGAATTTTGGACAGCAAAGGGATAAACGCCGTCATAACCCCAGTTGCGATATGCAAGAGTTGCCTCAATATGCGTGTCTCCAGGAAACTGGGAGATGGGCATGATTTCAATGGCGTTAATTCCCAGTTCCCTTAGTTCCGGTAAGCGGGAAATGATCGCGGTGAAAGTTCCTTCCGGTGTGAATGTGCCAACGTGGAGTTCGTAGAAAATCATCGACTCCACAGGAATGCCAGCCCATGTTTGATCAGTCCATTCAAAGTGGTGATCGACAATTTGAGATGGCCCATGCACCCCTTCCGGTTGATACTGCGACGCCGGATCAGCAAAGGTATCTTGACCATTCAAGACATAGCGATAAAGCGTATCTGGATACACATCGTTGACTTTCGTCTGCCAGTATCCCTCAGACGTAGGCTTGAGCGGAATTAGCTGCTGCTCTGGGGTCAAAATTTGTACCGTAACGCTATCTAATAGCGGAGACCAAACTGTAAATTCACACTCTCCGTTACCCAAGTAGTTAGCACCAATTCTCACGCAGTATCCTCCCATCAGATTTTATGTTGTGCCGAATTGTGGCGCGATGGCGTACCCGCCGCCGTAGGCGATCGTAAATGTCATTGATTGCAGAATGTTTACAAACACGCCAGATAGCATAATGGTTGGTCTACCAGACTTTTTTCTAGCACCTGTAGGCGGATTTTCGCGTCAAACAAACTCTGTCTAATGACCAATTTAGTTGTAAGTGGTGTCCCTCGTGTCCCTCGTTCCCAGTCTCCGACTGGGAATGCTCTCTATAAGGCTCCGCCTTCTAAATTTACGCCAGAGCCACAATGAAGAGCATTTCCAGTCTCCGACTCGAAACGAGATTTTAAAGCTACCCTACGCCTTACAGCTACCATCCGCGCAATACGACGATTGATAGGTACTAGAACGTTTACCAAAAATAGTGTAGCGATGATCGCGGATTTGTTCGTAAAAGCGATCGCCTGCCCACTTCATCCCCGGTAAGGCTCGATAAGCGTCTACAAATATACTTCCTACTGGCAATAACCGCCCAATCTCTTCTACTGCATTACTACCTTGCCAACGTCTTTGAGGTTGATTACCATCAATTAAAATCATCCCCTGTTCGCAATCTTGGGCTGTAATTCCCCACTGTAAAAGTGTCTGCTCATCTTGCATGGGTGCATAGCGAAATAACTTTCCCTGGTCTAAGGTTTCTAGCAATTGCACTAGACTAACGCAGAGATTACAATTCCCGTCGTATATTACGTAGTAAGTCATAGAAATAACGGCTCTTTGGCAATTGACTTGTCAGATGTATCTAAATACAACTTTGGTATTCTAGCTTAGAAAACCGTGGCGATCGCTACTTCAGTCACTTGCTTTCAAAACAGCAACTAGAGTATCACGGTCGAAAGAAGAAAGACGATCGCGCAAAGCCTGAAATCAAGCTTGCGGATCGTCAAACATTTTGAAAATAAATTCTCCCCTGCTCTTTAGCCTCTTCAAGAGAGTTAAACTCGGTCAGTTTTATTTACTTTTAAAGTTCCATCAGTCTCAACGTCTAACTCTTCGCGTCGAATGGTTTCTTGAACCTCAACAGTTTCTTTGTCTACAACTTTTTGCACTCTGACTTCTTCTCGCAAGAAAGCTTCTTTCTGGACATCTGCAACTTCCTCATAGATTTCCAGGTGTGCTACTTCACCCTCGCGGAAGTTAGCTGTTTCAGCAGATACAACTTTACCTGCATCTTTAGGGGTAACTCGCTCAATCACGACTCGCTCTTTTTCCAGCGATACAGCAACATTTACAGTATCGGTTTCGACATGCTTACTAATCGCTACTTCTCCAGTTTTGCGACGTTGTTTATTAGCAACTAATCTTTCTTCGTAAAGTTTGAAGGTTTGGTCTCCGTGAGCGCTGACATCATATAAATCTGGCTCTTGTGCGTAGGTGTAGTTGTTGCGATCAAGACTAGGAGTAGTACGCCCAACTGTCGATGCTACCGCAGCCGTAGATGTTGCATCCAGAGGTACAGATGGGGTGCGATATCCTCCGCGCACTTGTTCTTCATAGTCGTAGTCAAGCGCTGTATGCTCATGATATTCAGGCAATTTTTCCGCTTGCTCTCTTGTCATACCAACAACGTATACACGATCTGCTGTAGAATCAATACGCGATTTACCTATTGGTAGTAATACTTTCTTGCCAAAAACCCAAACGCCTATGTCAACAATTAAATAGCGGAATGCTCCTTGTTCGTCTAATACAGCATCAATTATTGTGCCAATCTTCTCATCGGTTCCCTGAACATAGAGACCCAATCCTTTGATGTCTTTACCAATAGTATTATGGTAGTCTGTATCAAATTCACTTATTTTTTGTAGTGGCATTATTCTATTTCCTTAAGTTTTACTATCTGCTCTCTAGAATATAGAAAATTTAGTTGGTATAAATCCTCTCTCCAAAGATTGATTCAACGATTTTAATACTTCATCAAAAGTAGTAATACTGAGATTTTTTCAGAAATCAAATATGATTCCTATAATTAACCCTGAGATTATTAATAACTTAAAAATTTTAAAACTAACAAGAGAGCAGCAACAGTTACTGTAACACAAATTTCTCCCTGAATAATTTTATTTAAAACTGATTCTACGGGAATTAATACAACTTCAATCTCTTCTGTAATATCTAGACGTAGGTTGGGTGGAGCGGAGCGCAACCCAACTGATTATCAGGATGTTGGGTTACGCAAAGCCTCCACCCAACCTACAATTTTTTGCAAAATTTTGGACTAGACAGTCCACTACAAGACTACCGAGATTTTTTCAGAAATAAAATATGATTCCTATAATTAACCCTGAGATTATTAATAACTTAGAAATTTTAAACCTAAGAAGAGAGCAGCAACGGTTACTCTAACACAAATTTCTCCCTGAATAATTTTATCTAAAACTGATTCTACGGGAATTAATACAACTTCAATCTCTTCTGTAATATCTAGACGTAGGTTGGGTGGAGCGGAGCGCAACCCAACTGATTATCAGGATGTTGGGTTACGCAAAGCCTCCAACGCCACTTGCTACAACGCGGGAAACCCGCGCAACGCAGTGGCTCCCCAACCTACAATTTTTTTGCAACATTTTGGACTAGACAGTCCACTACAAGACTACCGAGATTTTTTCAGAAATAAAATATGATTCCTATAATTAACCCTGAGATTATTAATAACTTAGAAATTTTAAACCTAAGAAGAGAGCAGCAACGGTTACTGTAACACAAATTTCTCCCTGAATAATTTTATCTAAAACTGATTCTACGGGAATTAATACAACTTCAATCTCTTCTGTAATATCTAGTTGTTGCTCTCCAACTTTGCTCACATTCTCTGCTAAAAATAAATGTATTTGATTCGTATCTTTACTCGGCTTATCGTATAGAGTTGCGATTTTTCTAAATTCTTGGGGAATATAACCAGTCTCTTCTGTCAGTTCTCTAATTGCTGCTATTTCGGCACTCTCTTTTGTAGGATCGAAATTCCCTGCTGGCAATTCTAAGAAAAATTCACCTACGGCATATCTGTATTGCTGGACAAAAATTATCTCTTTGCTACTAGTTATAGGTAAAACCATCGCAACGTCTGGTTTAATAGTAACAAAATAATCATCGATAATTTGACCATTGGGCAGTTCTATTTCATCTTGCCTTACCTTACACCAGTAATGATCTAAGACCATTTTTGATTTTAAAGTTTTCCATTTTTTTAAGTTGATCATAAATTAAGTAACCAATAAAACTTGGTATAAAAAGTTTAGCACATCATCCAGTGAATGTAAAAAAGTATAACGGATACGTCCGATAATCTAAATTTTGAACTTACACTGGCTTTTGTCATAACATAATATGCAGAATAAGTATGCAAATAAATGTAAACTTATTTACAGTCAACAAGAGATTTCCCTTAACCATTAGTCGAGGTACAACGGCACAGACAACGAATATATGGGTGCGGATATCATCCGATGGCATTGAAGGCTGGGGGGAAGCATCGCCATTTGGTGTGGGTAATCATCGGCAATCAACTGATACGATCAAAGATGCTTTAGAGCAAGTTGTGCCACTGTTGCAAACATTCAGCCCCTTACAACGACAACAAATTGAGCAAGTTTTAACACAAAACCAGATTCCTTCTGCTGCAAGAGCTGCCTTGGATATAGCAATGCACGACTGGCTCGGTAAGCGCGTCGGATTACCCTTGTGGCAAATTTGGGGACTCGATCGCAATCAAATAGTCCCGACTTCTGTCACAATTGGGATTAATTCGCCTGAAGCTGCCAGGGCGAGAGCGCGAGACTGGTTACAATTTACTGATGTCTGCCTTTTCAAGGTGAAGCTAGGTAGTCCAGATGGCATAGATGCAGATAAAAAAATGCTATTAGCAGTGCGAGAAGAAGCACCATTACCAGAATTATTTGTTGATGCCAATGGGGGTTGGAGTTTAGAAGATGCGATCGCCATGTGCAATTGGCTAGCTGATTTAGGTATAAAGTATGTAGAACAGCCATTGCCACGGGGGCAAGAAAAAAGTTTAGCAAAACTCAAAGAAGCCTCTCCCCTGCCCATCTTTGTCGATGAAAGTTGTTTCACAAGTTCCGATATTCCCCAGTTGGCAAACTACGTGGATGGTATTAATATCAAATTGATGAAATCTGGGGGACTAACGGAGGCAATGCGAATGGTACATACAGCACGAGCATATCAGTTACAAGTAATGTTCGGTTGCTATTCTGACAGTTCGCTAGCTAATACGGCAGCATTACAGCTAGCACCACTAGCTGATTATTTAGATTTAGACAGTCACCTTAACTTAATTGATGATCCCTTTACGGGTGCATTGCTAAAAGAAGGAAGACTTTTGCCAAACGATTTACCAGGTTTGGGGGTACAACAGAGTGCGTCTACCACTTAATCAACGAGTAGCGATCTTGCTGCATGAAGGAACTACTGGGACTCAGGGCAAAACTGGGTTATCTATTTTACGCTATAGTGAAGCCCCAATCGTAGCCGTAATCGATCGCGAGTGTGCTGGCAAATCTCTACCAGAATTAACAGGTATCAAGCGTGATGTGCCAATTGTCGCATCGGTAGCCGCCGCCCTGGAGTACAAGCCGGAAGTTTTGGTAATTGGCATTGCCCCAGGAGGTGGCGCTATACCAGATGATTACTGGGATGAATTCAAAGATGCTTTAGAGGCTGGGATGTCGCTGGTAAATGGTTTACATACACCATTGGCAAACATACCGGAGTTAAATGCACTGCTCAAACCAGGACAATTAATTTGGGATGTACGGAAAGAGCCGTCTAATATAAGTGTTGCTAGTGGGATAGCACGCACCCTTCCCTGTCGGCGGGTGTTGACAGTAGGAACAGATATGGCCATCGGTAAAATGTCAACTAGTTTAGAGTTACATTGGGCATCAAAATTACGGGGCTGGCGTTCTAAATTCCTCGCCACCGGTCAAACTGGGGTGATGTTAGAAGGGGACGGCGTGGCTTTAGATGCTGTGCGAGTAGACTTTGCCGCCGGTGCTGTAGAACAAATAATCATGCGCTATGGCAAAAACTACGACATCTTGCACATTGAAGGACAAGGTTCACTGCTACACCCTGGTTCAACAGCAACTTTACCCCTAATTCGTGGTTCGCAACCAACCCAATTAGTGCTGGTACATCGGGCGGGACAAGTTCATATACGTAATCATCCTCATGTACTAATTCCACCTTTACCAGAAGTAATTCGGCTTTATGAAACTGTGGCTAGTGCTGGTGGTGCCTTTGCAAGTGTTTCTGTAGTAGGTATAGCACTTAACACAGCCCATCTAGATGAATCTGGGGCTGAGGAAAGCATCGCGCAAACCATAGCAGAAACTGGGCTACCTTGCACCGATGTCGTGCGCTTTGATGCCAATGTGCTATTGGATGCAATGATGAACAATTAGTAGCGTTTTTGCCTACCCCACTCTAGCCAAGCTTTAGTCATCTCCTTTACATTTCCCCTATATTCTGGAGGAACAGGATCTTCTCTGCTGATAGATTTTAATGCCTAGAACCAGTGTCCAGATTTCTTTTCCAGTTCTCCAAGTAAAAGTGGGATTACAGGTTTTCCCATACCAATAATTTGCTGGTATGCAGGGTGCATCGACATTTGGTTAGTAGATGACACACCACTATTCTCTTCACGCCATTGCTTAACAAGCGCTGTAAAGGTAGCTTCTATTTCTGAGATTTGTAGTTCTTCCATATTCCCAACTTTGGGGACTTACAAATAAAAAAATATCCAATAATCTCTTGTGGGGTGGGCGTCTCGCCCGCCCATAACGCCCATAACCAAGGGCAGGCAAGATGCCCACCCCACAAGAGAAGAGAGAATGTGATGAGTGAGACTATTCAGGGAGTTGCCAAAAGAAGGGGTAATTTTCTGGACTTGATGAGAGTCCTGCTTTTACAGGATTTTGTCTGATATATTCCCAATATTGTTGAAACTCTTCATCGTTCCTAACAATACGGTCATATCTTTCATCTTGCCAAACTGTTCCTATATGTTTCATCACTTGGGGAATTTGTTTAGCACTATAACCTTTAATACTTTTCATAATGCTACTCAATGACCAAAACTCATTTTCCGATTTGAGTAAAGGCTGAATGAGCAGATGCACATGATTTGTCATAACTATAAAGACAAATATTTGATATCTGTTTTTATCAAAAAATAAGCATGAATTAAATACTATTTTTCTAGCTTCTGGGCTAAGTTCTAACTTTTCCCAAGTATTAAAAGTAATGAAATAAACTGCCGCATCTAATTCCCAATGAGGTAATCTTCTCCAAAAAATTTTCAACTTTGGCTCTTGCATTCAGGATAGAAAACTATTTGTAATTTTTCTTTCTTGTGAGGTGGACAGCGTTCGACTGAGCGCTCACGCCGAAGTCTTGCCCGCCCCCTTCTTTATTTTTCCCATCTTCCCCACCCAAAACCCAAAAAAAATCCCCCACCTTGCGGCAGGGGATTTTTATTACTTATCTACAAAACTAGCAGCCGAGTTAACCGAACTTACCAGCAGTAGAAGCAATCAAGAACGCGGCGTAAGTCACGATGTAGCCAACAGTGAAGTGAGCTAGACCAACTACACGACCTTGAACAATGGACAGAGCCACCGGCTTGTCTTTCCAGCGAACTAGGTTAGCTAGAGGAGTGCGTTCGTGTGCCCAAACAAGGGTTTCAATCAACTCTTGCCAGTAACCTCTCCAGGAGATTAAGAACATGAAACCAGTAGCCCAAACTAGGTGTCCAAACAAGAACATCCAAGCCCAGACAGACAGGTTATTCACACCGTAGGGATTGTAACCGTTAATCAACTGAGCAGAGTTAGCCCAGAGATAATCGCGGAACCAGCCCATGAGGTATGTAGAGTTCTCATTGAACTGTGCCACGTTGCCTTGCCAAATACCTAGATGCTTCCAATGCCAGTAGAAAGTAACCCAACCAAGGGTATTGAGCATCCAGAATGTAGCGAGGTAGAAGGAATCCCAAGCTGAGATGTCGCAAGTACCGCCACGACCGGGACCGTCGCAAGGGAAGGCATAGCCGAAGTCCTTTTTATCGGGCATCAGCTTAGAACCACGGGCATCCAAAGCACCTTTAACCAAGATCAAGGTGGTGGTGTGCAGACCTAAAGCGATCGCATGGTGTACCAAGAAGTCGCCAGGGCCAATTGTCAAGAACAGGGAGTTAGTACCAGCATTGATGGCATCTAACCAGCCTGGCAACCAAACGTTAGCGTAGTTGGGCCATGCTGTGTAAGCAATACTATCTGGGTTAGATAGCAAGGTGTCTAAACCGTACAGTACTTTACCGTTAGCAGCTTGGACAAATTGAGCAAACACTGGCTCAATTAGGATTTGCTTTTCAGGAGTGCCGAAAGCAACCACTACGTCGTTATGGACGTATAAACTCAGGGTGTGGAAGCCCAAGAAAAGGGATACCCAGCTAAGGTGGGAAATAATCGCTTCTTTGTGCTGAAGTACGCGCTCAAGGACGTTGCCCTTGTTTTGCTCTGGGTCGTAATCACGTACCCAGAATATTGCTCCGTGAGCAAAAGCACCAAGTATCAGGAATCCAGCAATGTATTGATGGTGCGTGTACAGCGCTGCCTGAGTCGTGTAGTCCTTTGCAATAAATGCATAGGAAGGCATGGCGTACATATGCTGCGCCACCAGAGAGGTGATGGTTCCTAGAGCAGCTAGGTGAATACCCAACTGGAAGTGCAGGGAGTTGTTGTAGGTGTCGTACAACCCTTGGTGAGGCAGGTTAAACTGACCTTCACTCTTAGTACCGGGAAATAACCCAGCTTTGGAGTTCAGCATGTCTTTGATGCTGTGACCAATTCCGAAGTTAGTCCGGTATTGGTGACCAGCAATGATGAAGATAACTGCGATCGCTAAGTGGTGATGAGCTATGTCAGTCAGCCACAAAGCTTCTGTCTGAGGATGGAAGCCACCCAAGAAAGTCAGAATTGCAGTTCCTGCACCTTGAGATGTGCTGAAGATATGTCCAGGAGTGTCAGGGTTTTGAGCGTAGACAGCCCAGTTACCTGTAAAGAATGGTGCCAAACCTGCTGGGTGGGGTGGGGTACTTAGGAAGTTATCCCAACCTACGTGCTGACCGCGAGCTTCGGGGATAGCAACGTGAATTAAGTGACCTGCCCAAGCCAAAGAACTAACACCAAACAAACCTGCTAGGTGGTGGTTTAGGCGATGTTCAGCGCTCTTAAACCATGCCAAGCTAGGACGGTACTTGGGTTGCAAGTGCAGCCAGCCAGCAAACAAGAATACAGCTGCGAATAACAGCAAGAACACTGAACCGTTGTACAGTTCGCCGTTCGTCCGCATTCCGATGGTATACCACCAATGGTAGAGACCAGAGTAGGTAATGTTTACTGGATTGCTAGCGCCAGCCTGGGTAAAAGCTTCGATCGCTGGTTTACCGAAGTGGGGGTCCCAAATCGCATGGGCGATGGGACGGATATGAAGGGGATCTTTAATCCACTGTTCAAAGTTACCTTGCCAGGCTACGTGGAACAGGAGGCTGGATGCCCACAGGAAGATGATTGCCAAGTGACCGAAGTGAGTTGCGAAAATCTTTTGGTAAAGATTTTCTTCCGTCATGCCATCATGGGTTTCAAAATCGTTGCCTGTAGCGATCGCATACCATATCCGACGAGTAGTCGGGTCCTGTGCGAGATCCTGGCTAAATTTGGGAAATTTTGTCGCCATAGGTTTAATAAATCCTCTGACCTTTAGCCATCAAGTACCAGCTGTGATAGTTAGGAGTTATTACTTGAGAGTTATGAGTTATGAGTTTTAAATTTTTATTCTTAACCCCTGTAGAGACGCGATTAATCGTGTCTCTACTCCTAACTCCTGTACAGACGCGATTAATCGCGTCTCTACTCCTAACTCCTAACTTGTAGAAAGCTGATTTCTACCCTACTGAAAGGATGTGTGCATGGAAGAACGCCCAAGTTGTGGCAATTCCTCCCAAGAGGTAGTGAGCTACCCCGACAGCCCGACCCTGAATAATACTCAGAGCGCGAGGCTGAATTGCTGGTGCTACTTTCAGTTTGTTATGCGCCCAAACAATGGACTCAATCAGTTCTTGCCAGTAGCCGCGACCACTGAACAGGAACATCAAGCTGAATGCCCAGACAAAGTGAGCGCCTAAGAAGAGTAGACCATAGGCAGATAGCGCACTGCCATAGGAATTGATGACTTGCGTAGCTTGTGCCCACAAGAAGTCACGCAACCAACCGTTGATGGTAATAGCACTTTGGGCAAAGTTATCACCAGTGATGTGAGTCACATTCCCGGCTGCATCTACGGTTCCCCAGACATCTGATTGCATCTTCCAACTGAAGTGGAAAATTACAATCGATAGGGAGTTGTACATCCAGAAAAGTCCGAGGAATACGTGATCCCAACCAGAGACTTGACAGGTACCGCCACGACCAGGACCGTCGCAGGGGAAGCGGAAGCCCAGGTTTCCCTTGTCTGGAATCAGACGAGAGCTACGGGCGTATAGCACACCTTTGAGCAGAATTAGGACGGTGACGTGAATGGTGAAGGCGTGAATGTGGTGAATTAGGAAGTCCGCTGTGCCCAAAACAATGGGTGCAGCTGCCACTTTCCCGCCAACAGCCAAAATACCGCCGCCAAAGACATAGCTAACTGGTTCTAGGGCATTAGGTGCAGTTGTACCAGGAGCCAAGGCATGGATATTTTGTATCCACTGGGCAAAAACTGGCTGCAATTGAATCCCTGTATCAGAGAACAAGTCTTGAGGACGACCCAATGCTCGCATTGTGTCGTTGTGGATGTAAAGTCCAAAGCTATGGAAGCCGAGGAAAATAGACACCCAGTTTAGATGGGAAATAATCGCATCCCGATGACGAAGTACGCGATCAAGTAAGTTGTTTTGGTTCACAACTGGATCGTAATCCCGCACCATGAAGATCGCAGCGTGAGCCGCTCCACCCACAATTAAGAAGCCACCGATCCATATATGGTGGGTGAATATGCACAACTGCGTAGCGTAGTCAGTTGCCAAGTATGGATAGGGGGGCATCGCGTACATGTGATGCGCGATGATGATGGTCAGCGAACCCAAGAAGGCCAGGTTAGTAGCCAACTGAGCGTGCCAAGATGTGGTCAGGTTTTCGTAGAGACCTTTGTGACCTTCACCGGTGAAAGGACCTTTGTGGTTTTCGAGGATCTCTTTAATGCTGTGACCAATACCCCAGTTGGTACGGTACTGATGACCAGCAATGATAAACAGGACTGCGATCGCTAAGTGGTGATGGGAAATATCAGTCATCCACAAGCCGCCTGTTACTGGGTTCAGACCGCCCTTGAAGGTGAGGATGTCAGCATACTGACCCCAGTTCAAGGTGAAGAAAGGTGCTAAACCAGCAGCAAAGCTGGGGTACAGCTCGGTCAACAAGTCTTTGTTCAAGATGAACTCGTGGGGCAAGGGTATGTCTTTGAGAGCAACGCCTGCATCCAAAAGCTTGTTGGTCGGTGCGGATACGTGGATTAAGTGACCTGCCCATCCCAAGGAACCACAGCCTAGCAATATTTGCAAGTGGTGATTCAGCATCGACTCCACATTCTGGAACCATTCCAGTTTGGGAGCGCGTTTGTGGTAGTGGAACCAGCCGGCAAATAGGAATAAGCCTGCTAATACCAAGCCACCGATCGCAGTTACGTAAAGCTGGAAGGAGTTTGTAATCCCCCAGCCACGCCATACCTGGAACAGACCGGAGGTGATTTGAATCCCGTGGAATCCACCACCAACATCACCGTTTAAAATGTCTTGTCCCACAATAGGCCAAACGACCTGGGCACTAGGCTTAACGTTTAACGGGTCGCTTAACCAAGCTTCGTAGTTAGAAAACTTCGCCCCGTGGAAAATCATCCCGCTCAACCAAATCATCACTACAGCTAAGTGACCGAAGTGGGCTGAGAATATCTTCCGGGAGATATCTTCTAAATCGCTTGTATGTGTATCAAAATCATGGGCGAGTGCGTGCAGGTTCCAAATCCATGCGGTGGTTTTGGGACCTCTGGCTAAGGTTTTGTCATAATGCCCAGGTTGTGCCCATCTCTCGAATGAGGTAGGTACGGGGTCCTTATCGACGATTACTCTTGCCTTTTTTTCCTCTCGCTCCGGAGGACTTATTGTCATTCGACCTCCTCTCTTGATCAGGAATGAGGAATCATTAATACCACAAAATGAACCATTACCGCATACTCCAGAATTTTGCTGAAGCCGCGATCAAGACCCGATGTGGATAGTTGTTTCTCGTTGAATTATAGAGTCTTCACTTGTACATTGTTAGGGATATTTTAACAATAATTCAAACTTGCTCAAATTTGGCTGGAATTGCTCCCTAATCTGGCTTTTAACTTCAAACTATTTGTCCAAAAGTCAATAGATTTTCTATTTTATTTACAAAGGATAACAATTCTTAAAATTTATGATTTGGCTGTATGTAGGCGATGTTCTAGCTTTTACTGCTATTACCCGTAAATATTTGTGTCATATTTCAATTGTTATAAGTAAAAAGTTGTAATAAGTATGACTTATTTTAATATTTCCTGAAATAGACAAAAAAACTTATGGGATGTGAGGCAGATTTCACCTTTTGGGCTATGGTTCCAGATGGACAGTTTGAGCCAAAATAATCTAGTCAATTGTCGAAGACGATTACTGGGTGCAACACATGAACTCGTGGCAGAAAAGGGTTTTAGAGAAGCTCCTCCCTGAGAGGTTTCCGATTCTCAAGTGGGTAATGATATTAATGCTGGTATTAAGCTTGACTAGTTGTGGCGAGAAAGCCGACAGCCAGGAAGTATCTACTAGCTATAGCGAAAACTCTCCCAAGATTTCTCAAATTTCAAAGCAATTTTCGGAAATTTCCCCACCATCTGCGATCCAAGAACTGCGGACAATTTTGGAAGTTTATCAGCCACAAGTGACAATTGTTACTCCACAACCTGATGAAGTTTTCCCAGGCAACAAAGTCACAGCCAGTTTTCAGGTTAAGGATCTACCAATATTTAAAGATCCACAATTACAACTGGGTCCTCATCTAAACGTAATTCTGGATAACCAACCTTATATACCTGTTTACGACCTAAATCAGCCCTTGGTTTTGCCAGACTTGTCTCCAGGTACTCATACCCTGCGCGTCTTTGCCTCCCGTCCTTGGGATGAAAGCTTCAAAAATGAAGGCGCTTATGCCCAGACAACATTTCACGTCTTCACCAAAACCGACGACAACAACCCAGATCCCAAATTACCCCTGCTAACTTATAGCCGTCCTCAAAGCAGCTACGGAGCAGAACCAATCTTACTGGACTTTTACCTAACTAACGCGCCCCTGCACCTCGTCGGCAAGGAAAACGCCAACGACAAATTTAGTGATTGGCGCATCCGTTCCACAATTAATGGTGAAAGCTTTATTTTCGATCGCTGGCAAGCAGTTTATCTTAAAGGCTTCCGTCCCGGAAAAAACTGGGTAAAACTGGAATTTCTCGATAATCAGGGAAATCCTTTCAAAAATGCTTTTAATACCACAGTCAGACTGATTGACTACCAGCCAAAGGGTAAAGATACTTTGTCGAAAATTGTCAGAGGAGAACTTACAGCAGATGAGGTGCGCGGCATTGTAGATCAGAATTATAAATTCACACCTACACCCACGCCGTCTGTTGAAAAAACACCCCAAATCCAACCAAAGGTAGAAAAAGAGCCGATTCCTGAAACTGAAATTCCAAAAGAATCCCAAACACAGCCAGAAAAACCAAAATTGGAAGTTCCAACGGCTGTACCATCTCCCACTTTGCCACCGACGCTGCCAGAGATTATTGAGTCTCCGATAGCAGAACCACAGCCAACAGTGACGCCAACTCCTGAATCAACGCCGTTACCTGAAAAAGTTGTGCCTCAGTCAACAAAACCTAGATTAGGTGGATTTTTTAACCGTCGGGTGGGCAAGATCCCTACTCCACAAGCACCAGTTGCACCATCTCCTAATTTGCCACCGACGCTACCAGAGATTATTGAGTCTCCAGCACCAGAAACAATTACGCCAACTCCTGAATCAACGCCGTTACCGAAAACAACCGCTCCCGATCGCGAAAAACCAGAATTAACTAAAGACGCTCAACTGCAACTCTTGCGCTAAAATCTCAACAAATGCGATCGCTCCTACAGGATTTCCGATATTATCCAACCCCGGACTGTAACAAGCGATCGCTCCCTCACTTGGTACTATTGCTACAAGTCCACCACCAATCCCTGATTTCATCGGTAAACCAACTCTGACTGCAAACTGGGCAGAAGCTTCATAGAGTCCACAAGTTAACATCACAGCGTTGACAATC
This sequence comes from Nostoc sp., assembly GCF_054880495.1. NCBI lineage: Bacteria > Bacillati > Cyanobacteriota > Cyanophyceae > Nostocales > Nostocaceae > Nostoc > Nostoc sp. The sequence continues at coordinate 6,137 of NZ_JBTYKD010000310.1, read as the reverse complement.
TGGCGATTTTGCGCTGATAAATAGCCATTTTCACAAGCTAGAAGTTTTCCCAACCGGGCTAAATCTTCAACTTGCCCAGATAGACAGCATATTTGCTCGTAGGTGTCAAGGGCTGTTTCAACATTTTCGAGATGACCGGCTTCGGCGAGATAATTAGCGATCGCTTGATTGGCTGTTGAGCGTGTTAATCGCACTGAAGCCAGCATTACCTCATCTAACCTTAATTGGCAACCTGCTAATTGGTTGAGCCATTGACAAAATAGAAAAGTGCGATCGTTCGCGTCCTTTCCTGGTAATTTATCAGACAGGGTAATTGCCCCACTATTAATCATCGGGTTTCGGGGGCGTCCGCGATCGCTAACTAATTGTTTTAAAGAATTGAAGGGTGCATCCGATGGTTCCACCCCAACCCATCCAAAAACTGTTTCTGCGCCTAGATGTTCTAGCAGATAAAGTAGAGAAAATGGCTTAATCACGCTCATTAGCGAGAAAACACAAGCTGTATCCCCAAAACTGATGGTTTTACCAGATTTACAGCAGATGTGAACTGCAAACCAACCAGGATAAGCTTTAGCTAATTGGGGAATGCGATCGGTAACTTGTCCTCGTTCAGCTTGGGTTTTGGCTTGTTGTACCCAAGCTGATAACTCTGTGGTAGTTAATCTATCAAGTCTTTTCAAAAGTAGTATCCGCTAAAACCATTTCTAGTTTAGTAAAGCGGTTACTGTTGAGCGGATTGATAGCGAACTTGCAACGTTACAAAAGCTTCTATTCTTTGTTCTCCAGCAACAACAGCCGTGTTGGCTAAATTCATTGGATAACTTTCAAACTTGCCAAATAATAGTAAGACATAACTGGAGCAAAAATTTTTGGGCATTTCCAATATGACACTTAGGCAATTGATAACTGCTAACGTTACAGTTTTGGAAACTGAAAAAATCCCCTTATTGGATCATTTAAATCAATCAGCCTTGAAGGTAAGCGGTAGAAAACCGCCCATATCAAAGCTTCTTTTGTGCGTCTTAATTACGAATTACGTTAGCGCAGCGTTAGCGAGTCATCGAGCGTCATTACGAATTACGAATTATCTATGATTCCCCGTGTCAGAGCGCCAGAATTACCGCAAAATTACTCTTGGCTTAATACCGAGAAACCATTATCTATTAAACAACTCAAGGGTAGAGTCGTAATTTTAGACTTTTGGACATACTGCTGTATCAATTGTCTACATATTCTGCCAAACCTGAAATATTTAGAACAAAAATATAAAGATAGCCTTACTGTTATCGGCGTCCACTCCGCTAAATTTGACAACGAAAAAGAAACAGAAAATATTCGCCAAGCTATCCTGCGCTACGACATCGAACATCCAGTTGTAGTTGACAGTGGTTTTCGGATTTGGCAAGAGTATGCTGTACGTGCTTGGCCGACGTTAATAATTATTGATCCAGAAGGTTACGTGATTGGCCAGATTTCTGGTGAAGGAAATCGTGACACTTTAGACGAGTTGATTCAAAAGTTAATTCAGCAACATGGTGACAAAGGCACAATTAATTTTCAAGAAATCAGCTTGACTTTAGAAAAACAGCGTCAACCATTAATCACACCTCTAGCTTTTCCTGGTAAAGTTCTAGCTACTCCAACAGGTTTATTCATCGCTGATTCTGGACATCACCGCTTAGTTGTGAGTAGCTTTGACGGGGAAATTCTGCACTTAATTGGTACTGGAAAATCAGGTTTAACCGATGGTGCTTTTCACGAAGCGCAATTTTTTGCACCACAGGGAATGGCTTATGATGCCGAAAATCAGATTCTTTATGTTGCTGATACAGAAAATCATACTCTGCGGCGAGTTGATTTAAAGCGTCAAGTTGTGGAAGCGATCGCAGGAACTGGTGAACAAAGCCGCAATATCCGTCCTCATGGCGGTGCTGCTTTAGAAACCGCGCTGAATTCCCCTTGGGATTTAGTGAAAGTGGGAAATACCCTGTTTATTGCAATGGCTGGGCCGCATCAAATTTGGCAAATGGATTTAGAAAGTGGCATCATCAAAACTTATGCTGGTACTGGTGCAGAAGCTTGTATTGATGGTTCACTCAGTGAATCTGCCTTTGCTCAACCTAGTGGTATTACTAATAATGGGCAAGAATTATATATTGCTGACAGTGAAGTTAGTTCAATTCGTGGTGTAGGAATTGTAGAACCGTACCAAGTGCGAACTGTTTGTGGTAGTGGGGGTTTATTTGGTTTTGGTGATCTAGATGGACAAGGTGAAAATGTGCGTTTACAACATTGTTTGGGAGTGGAATACGCCGAGAATTTTCTATGGGTGGCAGATACTTATAACCATAAAATTAAATTAATTAGTTCCAGTGGGAATTGTCAAACAGTTTTGGGAGATGGTTTTGCTGGTTTACAAAATGGCCAAGGTAAGAATAGCCGCTTTTTTGAACCTTCGGGATTGAGTGCTGTGGGTTCATATCTATATATTGCTGATACCAATAACCACGCCATCCGTCGCGTAGATTTGGATATTCTTGAAGTGACAACGCTGCAATTTCCCGGTTTATGTGCGCCAGATGTTTGTATTCGGCCAAATTTATAATAAAATGATAATCTCATGTAAAGGCGCAAAGAAAAACTCTGTACCTCTGCGTGAAATTTTAAAGACAATATTGTAAAGCGATCGCTTGTATGCAATTAGTAATCTTTGATATTGATGGTACACTAACAAATACCTACAAAATTGATGAAAATTGTTTTGTACGCGCTTTTGCATTGGAGTTTGGCATTTTTGGTATAAATACAAATTGGTCTGAATACTCATACACTACAGATTCTGGAATTACTCAGCAAATTTTTACTGAAAAATTAGAACGTCTTCCTTCAGATGAAGAGTTAGTCAGAATCAAAGCACGTTTTGTTAGTCTACTCCAAGAGGCGTTTATTAACAACCAAGATTTTTTCAGCGAAATTCCTGGGGCTGCAAATGTATTAGCTAAATTACAGCTAGACCCTGATTGGTGTGTTGCGATCGCAACTGGTGGCTGGTGTGAATCTGCTAAACTAAAACTTCAAAAAGCTAACTTACAAATGGAAGGCATTCCGTTGGCTTCAGCTAATGATGCACTTTCACGAGAAGATATTCTTAAAACAGCTATTATCAAAGCCAAGAATGTTTATCAAGTTGAAAAATTCCAGAAAGTTGTTTTTGTAGGTGATGGTGTTTGGGATGTAAAAGCAGCCTATCATTTGAGTATTGCTTTTATTGGAATAGGTGATAATAAATTAATAAATGTAGGCGCTAGCAAAGTAATTAAAGACTTTACAAATTTAGAAGATTTTCCGAAAATATTACAATCCGCATTAATTCCTATATTTTTTATGAACACCATTCTTCACATCACCAAACGCCAACAATGGGAACAAGCAAAAAATCTCGGTACATATCGGGCTGATTCATTAGATAGTGAAGGTTTTATACACTGTTCCAAATCAACGCAAATACTCAAAGTTGCAAAGAGATTTTTTGATAACCAAAAAGAATTGGTAATACTTTTTATTGATTCTGAAAAAGTACAAGTTGAAATTCGCTATGAACTTGCTGAAATAGGCGAATTATTTCCTCATATTTATGGTGAGTTAAACATTGATGCTGTGTATCAAGTCATTGATTTTGAAGCTGGGGAAGATGGGTTTTTTGAGTTACCGCAAGAAGTTATAAATTTAGAATAACGAACCGCAAAGGACGCAAAGAGCGCATTCGCGTAGCGTCTCGAAGAGAAGGAAGAGAGATGAGAAGTCAAGGGTTTGTATCTAAGAGATGAATAAGTAGGAAGGCACAATTAAATATAAGATAAAACCTCACCCTCAATCCCTCTCCGTGAGTTCGGAGAGGGAAGCCGGAGGCAGAGTAAGGTTTTATATTTAATTTGACCCACTTACTTATAGAGATGGTGTAGTGAGAAATTTTGAGAGAATTAATGCGATCGCTCATCTCAAATTTGAGTGAAAATTGAAATTATTTAACAACTAACATTCTATGGTTACTCTTCAACTCAGACAAATTCGAGTTCCACCAGGGCAAAGAATAATACTGGAAGATGTGAGTTGGCAAGTATTTGAAGCAATTCTCAAGGAGTTAGGGGAACATCGCGGGAGTCGAGTCGCATACAGCCAAGGAACGTTAGAAATTATGGCTCCATTACCAGAACATGAGCGATCTAAGGTAATCATCGGAGACTTGGTGAAAGCTTTGCTAGATGAACTCGATCTCAATTGGGAGTCTTTAGGTTCAACTACCTTTAAGCGAAAAGATATCAGTGCAGGTATTGAACCTGATGATTGTTTTTATATTCAAAACTATAAGCTAATGATTGGGAAAGACAGGATTGACCTAACTGTTGATCCTCCTCCTGATTTAGCGATTGAAATTGATGTCACCTCTAAAACCCAAATTAGTGCCTACGAAGCCTTGAAAGTACCTGAAATTTGGCGATATGAAAGCAAAAACCTAGAAATTAGCTTGTTGCAAGGTGAGCAATATGTGAAGTCTCTCATCAGCCCCACATTTCCTACTTTTTCTATCATTGATCTTATTCCCCGATTTGTGGAAATGGCGCGAACTACAGGAATGAGTTCAACACTTAGAGCATTTCGACAATCGGTAAGAGAACAAATACAAGACAGCTAGGGTAATAGAATTTGCGGCTACACAAACTCTCGTCCGCATCCGTGGACTAAGTTAAAATCAAGGTTTTGCCTGGATATACGCGATTTATAACCGCCCTTTTAAAAGATTCCGCGCTTTACTTAAAGAAGGGGAATTAATCTAGAGCAATTGTGACCGAATTAAATTTACAAATCCAAGAAAATAGCGATCGCTTGTCTGCGACACGCTACGCGAACGCCAACGCCAAGGGCGAACGCTTATCAACTCCACTGGAGGATGCTTTACCTAGCTTGCTTACCCTTAAGAGTACAATACACTGTGTCAACACTAAGGGCGATCGCCTCGACCGTTACCTTTCCCAAGAATTACCGGATTTATCCCGTTCCCGCATCCAACAGTTAATCGAACAGGGTAACGTCCAACTTAACGATCAACTTTGTACATCTAAAAAGATCAATGTCAAGTTAGGCGATCGCATCACTCTTAAAATACCAGAAGTTCAACCCTTAGAACTCCTAGCAGAAGATATTCCCTTAGACATCCTCTACGAAGATGACCAGTTACTTATTCTCAACAAACCCGCAGGCTTAGTTGTCCATCCTGCGCCCGGTCATCCAGATGGCACTTTGGTAAACGCTCTGTTAGCACACTGTCCCAATTTACCAGGAATTGGGGGAGTTCAGCGTCCGGGAATCGTTCATCGATTGGATAAGGATACAACGGGGGCGATCGCGATCGCTAAAACAGATATTGCCCATCGTCACCTACAAGCCCAACTCAAAGCTAAAACTGCACGACGAGAATACTTAGGCGTGGTTTACGGTGCGCCAAAAACTGAAACTGGTACCATAGATTTGCCCATTGGTCGCCATCCCCAAGACCGCAAGAAAATGGCGATTATACCCGTTGAAGAAGGCGGACGAGTCGCCGTCACTCATTGGCAAGTACTAGAACGCCTTGGTAACTTCACCTTAATTCACTTTCAATTAGAAACTGGACGTACCCATCAAATTCGCGTCCACAGCGCCAAAATGGGTCATCCAATTGTCGGTGATCGAGTTTATAGTTCTGGTCATTCAGTGGGGGTAAATTTGCCCGGTCAAGCACTGCACGCTTGGCGGCTCAAATTGCAGCATCCCCTATCTGGAGAGTTAATTGAGGTGACAGCTACTCCTCCCGTCCACTTTACAAAACTTGTGGAGATGTTAAAAAGACGAACTGCACTTTAAGCTCATCCCACGCCTGAAACCATCACCATTTCACAGACATTTAGGAATAAGAATTAAATAATAGACAATTTATGTCCCTGGTTTACCTCACCCTCAATCCCTCTCCTTATAAAGGAGAGGGAAGCTAGAGACAGGATGAAGTTTTCAATTTTATTTAATCTACGTTCCTTAGGGACTTCCAAGAAATAAATTACTACTACTTGTGGGGTGGGCGACACGAGAGCCCAGTAACCAAA
>NZ_JBTYKD010000309.1:0-14033 GCF_054880495.1 Nostoc sp. | reverse complement strand
GTCCTACGCACATTGGTCGCAGATGCAATCGTCATCACCCGCTCTGATCTCCACCTTGCTGGCGCTGAAGGTGGAGTCTTCCGCGACATGATAAATAACGTTTTTGCACTAGCGATCGCTATAAAGTGGGCGGAATGCGATGTCTACGATGGTCACTGAGCTTGCCGAACGCGTAGAGCGTCTCGTAGAGAAGTGCGGGCTGTTCGGTGACGCTTGGGTTTTCCTCTCTACGAGACGCTACTCATGAACAAGTCTTAGGTTGGTCTGCTGGATGCATGGTAGGTGCCAGTTCTAATGAACATTACCATGAGTTTATGTCTCTGGTACAAGCAGATCCGCGAGAAAAGAATGCCCCAGGAAAATATCAGCACTGGACAACAGTGATTAATGGCAATGAATTTCTAGATATTTTTCCTGGGTAAATCAACACATAGCTATGTGAGTCCGGCGTATGAAACTCGCATGGTCAGTAATACAGTTCGGATATTCAAGCGAGTCAAAGTTGCACGCAAGAAGCGATGTCTACGACCGGCTGCGCCTACGCCTCACCTTAAAGAATTCTTAGAGGAAAAATTGGGAGTGCGTAGGCAAGCATTTGCCGTAGGCGATCGCTTCCTCTACTGGATAAACTGGTACTATGCCAAAAATCCACCAGTGCGATCGATCGCTGCCTCCTTTACGCCCACAATCCCCACATAGTCTGTGCCGTTCATCCAGCAGGGCCACAGGGGGATAGCTGCTTGGACTTTCGAGAAAACCCCAACGCCGAGCCAGTAGAACTGTGGGAACCGGAGGGGGCAAGCTACTACAATGGCGAGTTGATTGTGCAGCCCCGCCAGAGATGGACACAAGAAGAGCAATTAGAATTGATTGATACCCATCCTATGTTTACTGGCAGATGCCCCCAGTGTGGTGCATCCTTTGACCGCGACTATACAGCACGGGTACATTGGGATTGTGAGTGCGGTTGGATGGATGATAGCGTGTAGCGAATCTTCGAGGAGTAATTCACAACAATGTTCCATCTGTTGCTACAAGTACGTAGCGATATTGACGTGGTGCTATTTGCAAAAATTTGTGTAGTAGTTGCTTGTCATAATCGCGTTTGAGATTAATCTCGAAGTAGCCATGTTCTGGAACCCAAGCAATCCACCATTCGTTATTAATTTGCTTGTAACCGATTGTCTTCCAAAATAAAAGCCGGATTTTTTTCTCTTGTGTTGCTGTAATAGGAAAGCGTACCTTTCTTCCTGGGGCTGCTCCAACATTGCGCGATTCTTGTTCAATTTTTGATTGATTGGAATTCAAAACACCTTTATAAAAATACCAACTGTATCTTTCTTTTTCTGTAAAAAGTGTGAGGGGGTGACAACCATCGTATGGGTCAAATACAATCCGTCCATCACTGGCATATACTAAATGGGGTGCATATGCACCTACGTAACCACCTGCTTTAGAGCTTTCTTCTGGTGTGACTTTATAAGCAAATACTTCTGTGATTACTTGTTGCTTTTGTTCTGGGCTTAATTGAAGGAAGGCTGGAGTTAGGGTAATCGAAGTACCAGATAATTTATCGTAGGGACGTGTTTCTCCCCAAGGATAGATTTTTTGTTGCTGCAAATCTTGCCAGCGCCGTTGCATGGCTTTTATTACTATGGCTTTTATTACTACATTTGAATTATATGCTATATTCTCAGTGCAATTTGCTCTGGCTGGTAAACTTGTTACTATTAAATTTATTGTGGCAGCACTCAAAGATAAAAATAAAAGCTGAATTTTCAACATATACAAATTATTTTAATAGTCATGATTTGAACTGATATAATTGTACCAGTATTACAAAGAGAACCGATACAAAACATTTCCATCATCATTTACTTCAAAAGAAGCATTGAGTTCCTTGGCTTTCTCATCTAAATATTCTTTAGCTGACTGGGTTGATATTTCAGCATTTTTCGCCAGTTGCAATACTGTTATTCTGCCAGCATTTTGCTCAATTAATTCTAAGAACACTAGCTGAAGACGCTGTTGTTCTGATTCAACAAGTAATGCTTGTTGTTTTCGATTCTGCTGCACTAAAGACCAACTCAACCAACCTCCTAGAATGGTTGACGGAATAGTAAGAATAGTTAAAGCAGCTACATCATTTTGTTTTTCTTGAGCGGGAGTTTTGGGATTGAGAAATTCTATAATCATCACAGCAGAAAAGGGAATGCCAAATAAGAGAAAACAGATTGCTAAAATTTTTTTAATTAGTTTCATATAACTTTTTCCCTTACTAGAGTTGGCAGGAGGCTGGAGGAAATTCAAAAATAATGGCTCTATTATATAACGTATAATAAAATACCTGCTACCCGGAGATTTGGCACAGTGTATGAGGCGATGCCTGCGGTGGTAACAGAACTTGCGTTGCCCTGAGCAGTTCGACAGGCTCACTGTGTCACTTTGTCGTACTCTCGCCCTCCTAAAAATCAAGCGAGCCAAAGTTGCACCTCAAGAGCGATGCCTAACGGCGGGCTATTCGGTGTCGCTTGGTGTTTCCTCTCTTGATTAAGTGCGATCGCTTGGGTTTTCCTCTCTTGATTAAGATTGAGCTGAGTGGGCCAACCTTGAGGCAGATTTGCAGAATTATATCCTCTGTATAAAAGCCAATATTTAACGATTTGCGTTTGTTGCGAGGGTGAGTTTTTCTATTAGTTGATTTTTCAAGCTTTCAAAATAATTAACACTATCTTCAAGTTCAGAGGCTTTTGCATATCGAATTAATGGTTCGAGCAACCAAGCTTCTGTGGGTGTCATTTCCGGTTCTAAGGTTAAGAGACGTATTTTGGTGTCTACCCATTGTAAGCTAGAGGGAATATGAGATTCATGAGCATGACAGGTTTCCATCAATTGATCGAGAATTACCTCTAAATTTTCATCTTTTCCGTAAACCTTAATCATTTGTCCGACTTTAAATACATGAGAAGCTAATTCGCGGATTTTGGGTTGATGAGAATTTGCTAATATTTCACCGACTGTTAAAACCTTGAACTTACCTTGAGCATCGATTGACATTAATTGCCCTAGTAAATTAGTGCTGAGGTTAGTTAGGGCTTTATCAAATTCTATACGCGTTGGAGAAATGTTGGGAGCAAGTTCAAACCATGCTCCCTTTCCTGCTAAAATCTCACAACAACGTTCTCGTGAGGTGATGTCTCCGCCAGTGATTTGGGTTCTTCCTCTAGGGCCTGGTCGGTAAATTGTGTTACCTTCGCTACCTTCCCGTACACCAGTTTGAATTGTGACTCCTCGTAAAAATCGGGAGACGATTCGAGGCATAATATCAGGCCAAAGGTCGGCTAAACGACCGAATAGAGTAGCTTCTTCGATTTTTTCAATGAATATTTGCCGGAAGCGTTGAAAGTAAATGCCGTTGGAAGATAAAACAAGGTAGGGAAATGGTAGTTCTGGTTGTGATAGTTCTCCTTGTTCGGATATGAGGATGAGTAATTCGACAACAGTGCTAATGATGCTTAAAAGTTGGTCGGGATTAGGACAGATAAGGACTATTTCTGGCAAAAAAGCTAACTTATAGCAGCTAAGAAGGTCAGGTTTCAGGATTTTAGCAGTGGGGAAATATTTGATAGTTTCGCTAGTTGCGATCTGCGCTTCTCTGCGAGACGCTACGCGAACGCAGCAGCGCTTCGCTATCGCAATTTCTCCGCTTTTTTTCAAAACTTGGGAGCTACTGGAATTTTGTCGTTCCAGAAAATAAACTTGATCGTCTACTTGTGTAAGTTGCTTAGTGAGATGATAAAAAAAACTGACTCCTAGTGCGCCAGCAGGTAGGATTCCCACACTATCTTTGATTAGGGAAACCACTGTTAGCTCTCCTCAATTGCAGCTATGACTTGATATGCTTTATCTAGATCGGAAACTTTTAGGATGAGGTGCATTTTTTCTCCCGGACGAGTCGAACTACCATAAGTATATTCAATGTTAATTTTCGCCCTAGTGAGCGATTGGGTTAATCGTGCTAATTCACCATTAACATCGGTAATCTCTACAGCAATGATATCTGCCTCAATTACGTAAAATCCCTCTGAAATAAGTAAGTTTTTACATTTATTGGGTTCGCTAACAACTATCCGAATCAAACCTTGCTCAATATTATCAATTAGTGATATTGCTTCGATATTGATATTGTGATTTGCGATCACGCTACTCATCGCAGCTAGACGACCGGGATAATTTTCTAGAGCTATGGTTAGTTGGCGTTGAATTTGGCAGTGCATAGATAATATATAGCCTCACCTTTAGAGATGTAGGCACAAAATATCAGTAAAAAAATAACTGAGTATCAATTAATTGCAGATGAACCCCTATTGTAAGCGAAGTTGTATCCATTTTTTCTGTAAACCGCTTCTACAGTGCTTGCCGGATAAGCTGTACGGTGACAAATTAATTAAATTGCGTTAAGACAAATATTGCAGCAGAGGTTACAAGCAGCGTTACAATCCGACTAGTCAATGAGCTTGTCGTTCACTTATTAGAGTATTCTGCATGATCAAACAAACCGTTGGTATCACGTCTGTTGGTTATTACATTCCCACAGGAATATTTAACCAGTCAGGAAAGGTCTCCTGCTGCCAAAATCCAAGATGCAATTGGTGCAGAAAACGCTTTTGCATTTGAAGTGAGAAATTTTTGTAACAGTGGCAATCTCGGAATACATATTTGTCGCAATATGTTGCTGGCAGATAATGATTTATCTTATGCCCTTTGAGTAAATTTAAGAAGGAATTAAGCGTTTTCTCGATCTCCTACTCTTCTAATCTCATCCAAAAACTTTAGCTGTTGGTATATACAGCTAATCTGCGGTAAATCCACACCCCTAGAATGCGCTTTCCGTAATGGGTTCCCAAAAATTGCTTCTACTTCCAAAGGCCGCCTTTCGTCGTAGTCAATTTTCATGCTGGTACGATAAGGCTTCATATTCACGGTGTAATCCAGCATTGTTTGAATGAAGCTATCAGGAATGATGCGTCCGCAACTTTTAGACCCTGCTGCAACTTCATACATCAACTGTTCAACTAATTTGCGGGTGTGGACATAGGACATTAATTCATCTGTTCTAGCGTTGAGAATTACAGACAGTCCATTATAGGGAATATTCCAAACCAATTTTTTCCATCGCCCTAGTAATAAGTCTTCAGCTAATTCTATTGAGATACCAGCACTCTTCAAGTCATCGGCAATTTGCCGCATCTTATCTGTAATAAGAGTAGGATCATAGCCAGAAGCATATCCCCCTAGTGTAATTTGTCCATAGTCAAGGTGGCGAATATGTCCTGCTCCGACTTTATTGGAACAGAGAAAACACAACCCACCGATAATGCTGACATTGCCAACTATTTTGGCAACTTCTTCTTCCACCGCCAGTCCATTTTGCAATACCAACACTACCCCATCATCCCTGACGAGTGGCGCGAAGATCTGCGGCAATAAATGGTTTTGTGTCGTCTTTAGCGCTACTACTACCACATCGCATTGTGGCATTTTTTCTATATCATTGTAGGCGTTGACTTGAGTCAGGGTGAAATCACCATCTTTTGACTCAATAACCAAACCAGATTTACTGACATATTCATAATCACTCTTCAGCAAAAAGTGGACGTCTAAACCGGCTTTTTGCAGTTTTGCACCATAAAAGCCACCTAATGCACCAGTTCCTAGAATGGCATAACTACGCTTGGACATTTTGCTAACAAAGAGATTTTTCTGTAATGATCATAAGGCGAATACGTTGTATACATACAGCCAAAAACTGCTGGTTGATTCTAAGCTTGTCGGTTTTCACTAATTACTTCTCTTTACCACCCAACGATTTTATCGGCTTATCTCACCTTAAAATCATGTATCTTGCATAGCCTGCCGCCAACTCTTGGAGACGCTCTGCGCGTTCGGCAGGGCGTATCTAGCATCTGCGGAAAGATTCAAGCGAGGAAAAGTTGCAATGGCGATCGCTTGCTTCAAAGCAGTACACTGGTACTATGCCAAAAATCCACCAGTGCGTAGGCGTAGCCCGCCGTAGGCATCACTGTCTCTTTTACGCCCATAACCCGTACCTCGTCTGTGCTGTCCATCTTGATGGGGTAGACGGTGATAGTTGTTTGGACTTTCGAGAAGACCCCAACGCCCAAGCAGAGGAACTGTGGCAACCAGAAGGCGCAACTTACTATAACGGCGAACTGATTTTGCAACCACAGCAACGGCGGACGCAACAGCAACAGCTAGAATTGCTAGATACCCATCCTATGTTTACTGGCAAGTGTCCTCAGTGCGAGTATGAGTTTGACCGGGACTGGTCAGCACGGGTGCATTGGGATTGCCCGGAGTGCGGCTTTCTGGATGACTCGGTGTAGGGCGAACCGATAACGCGCAGCGCTCACCCAAAATAACCGAAAATAAGGGAAGTGCTATTTAAACTTTGAGGAGTAAATTTATCATGTCACATCTGCTAACAGCGTTCCGGCAGCGATTCTTGGGGAGTATCACTTTTGCAATACTGCTAACTTTGATTAGTAGTTTAATACTGACTGGGGCTGCTTGGGCTGTTTCTTCTGCTTTGGGAGTTAATAATGGTCGTCTTAGTTCTTGTCCAGCTTCAAACAACTGTGTTGTGAGTCAAAACGCAGATCCCAAACACGCCATTGACCCGATTAATTATCATGTAGACCGCGATGCAGCTAGAGAAACCTTACTAAAAGTCCTTGGTGTTGTTCCCCGTACAGAAATTGTAGAACAAACAGATGATTACATCCATGCTCTATCTTTAAGTCGCATCTTTAAATTTGTTGATGACGTAGAGTTTTATTTACCTCCTGATGAAACAGTAATTCATCTGCGTTCGGCATCTCGCGTGGGAGAGTCGGATCTTGGTGTCAACCGCAGGCGTGTGGAACAAATTCGTTTGGCTCTACGCGATTTAAACATTTGATTTTACTAGCCGTGAGGAGTGCCAAGATTAATCAGGGATGACGACCAACTTAAACTTGGCTGAACTTACCAGAGTAAAGTTCATCAGACACTTGTTTGAGTTCTGGTTCAATCACTGTCAAATGTTGCTCTAAAATTGCCAAATTACGAATATTAGACTTATAGAAAGCATCAAACAAATCACCCACAAAAGGCACAGTACCAACGACTGTTTCTAAGCCAACATTAAAAATCATTTTGGCTAAGTCTTGACGTGGGATGCCGAAGCGAGTAGCTAAAAATATGATGTAAGCTGAAAACGCTGTACTGATTAAATCACTCTTCCCCTGGAACTAAACCAATGATTGGGTCTATGCCAATGTGAAAACCTGTTAGAGGGATGCGTATAGATGTATCCATCAAGCGGCTGAGTTTGCGGATGCGATTTAGAGTAGCAAGGCGTTTGGCAGCGTCCATAATTGACCATATTTGCACTACTCTTAAATTGCACCATTTTTAGTTCTTTGTCTTGTACCGTTAGAAATAACAACTATGAATAAAAATCCACCAATACTGCCCCGAAAGCAGATAAATGGATGATACAGTTTCCAAGCGTTCGCTCTATTATGGCTTATGACCAAAACTAATGAGAAAATCCTAGATCAGCTAAAATTGGTGTCTGATGGCTTACTCATGATGAGCGAGTCTGAGTACCCCTTAGAAGCATTCTTATGGTCAGCTACACCACCTGCTACACCAGAGAAAGTTATACAACAGACAAATCACCCTCAAGATACACCCATTAAAATTGTGGAGATTGACGATTTTTTTCAACTGGCGACAACAGAAGAAGACTGGCACGGCGAAGAAGAGAAAGCAACTGTCAACAAATTTAAAACGCTTGTGCAAACAATTAAATCGAGCTTAAAAAACCCGCAGGTGTATCGCTTAGGGGAAATCGAAATTGATGCTTACATCGTCGGCGAAACTCCAACAGGTGATTTAGCAGGGCTTTCAACTAAAGTTGTAGAAACTTGATTAACTACTGAATATCTATTTTCTCTTCAATCACATCTTGAATGGCTGTAGGCACGTTGGACAGAAAATTATATCCTGTCAGTTCTTCTATTTTGTCAATGCTGACTCTGTATTTTCTCCAGTCTGGGTCAATCAAGGGCTGATTCGGGATATTCACTGCGATCGCGCGAGTGTTGGCAGTAATACCATTAATCCCAACACTAGGTTCCAAAACAACAACGATTTTCCAAGTTGATGCGGGAATTGTGACTTTTCCTTTAAGGGGTTGACCTTGGCTCCCTAATGGCCCGGCAATGATGTAAAGTTCTTTACCTTCTTTTGTGACAAGTTCTCTAGAATATTGCTCCAAACCTTCCCAAGTTCTGCGATTATTATCGGGAGTCTGGGGAACCATGTTTGTCATCAAAAATGTACTAGCATTATCCTCTACGCTTTTGGTGCGGTCTGCCGATGGAATGATGTGACCTTTGTCGTATCCTGAGCCGGCGTATATAGTCGGTGTCACTCGCGCAAAATTTGTAGGCAATGTGCCGTCAGGGCGAAAGTTATTTTGACGGTCTGTAGTACCCAACCATGATTTATTTAACTGCCAACTCGCCCAATTGGGAATTCCCTTGCTGTTGTTGTAAGAGACTACATATTGTGGTTTAACCAGCAGATAATTATCAGGAGTAGTAACAGTTGCAGTTGCACCGCTAGGATTTCCCAAGAGTAGGTTAACGCTGGTTGAGGGTTTGACAGGTGTCGAAACCTTGGGTGTTGGCGTACATCCAATGAACAATGTAATTACGAACACAGTAGCAGCTAATATCCGTAGATATTTGCCACGGGTTAATATAAATTTGATAGTCTTCAATTTCAAAAAGGCTTTCTTTTTAAGAATTATCTAAACAATAGTATGTGAGGCGATCGCTTAAACCGCAAGTTGCCCCAGCAAACAAAGTAAATCTTTATACTTTACTGTATCAGCAAGGTAAATGCCTGCCAGCGATGGAACAGCGCTTCTTGAAGCCTACGCCCCATTCTCAAGTTTCCTCTAAGAAAATAGACATCGCTTTTCATCTATTATCAGTTCATTGCTATCAAAACTGATATCAAATGCCTGAACAAAAATCCCCACCCAGCGAAATGATTCGCGTCCCTACTGCCCTAATTCCAGTAGTCAAAGAACTATCCAAACTGCACAGAGAAGGACATACAATTGCCTTGCTGCAAGGCTTAGAGGAATTGCTCTCTAGGTTTGATAGCAATATTGATATCGATGTTGCACCTAGCAGTAAATCGGTTTTGCAGCGGGAGTTGAAGCTAGAAACCAAACTAGAGGCTATCTCTGGGCAGTTGGAAAAATTGTCACGGGCTATTTCATCAAATAGATACAACAGTCAACCCAAACAAAGAAGACAAGCTAACCCATACCAGCTTTCCCCAGTTGAACTGCAAGCATTACCTCCTGAAAATCTAGCACCGCGACTAGGTTTAAGTCCGTCGAGCCTCGCACCGGAAAGAGAAAAACTCACTACCAAAGAATTTATCAGTTGGACTCGCAACCGCGACCCCAGGGGCATAGGTTGGGAATGGAATGCAAAAGATGGGCTGTACCATCCAGTGAAATAATTTCAAGTGCCTAAATGCTACAGCTTGAACACAAAAAACGGGGTGTTGCTTGACCACAAATAATGGAGCAAGCAGTTAAGCACATACACTTAAGCCTTAGAATAAAATAAAAGCTTCCTGAAAGCGCACTTCCAGGAAGCTATATATTGATCATCGCGTAACTCTTATTTCCCCAATGGATGTTACTAGTATTGAGGTTAGCTCTGTAGAAATTCTTCCTGCCAATCCTATAAAGGTTGTAGCGCCAAATACTTCACAGCAAGTAACCCCGGAATTGGTAGAGGAGGTAATTCGGCAATATTATTACCGCACGCCTGCGGTTGCTAATGATGAGGAGTTAATTTTGGTTTGGGCTGGAAGTCAAAACCGCGAACAAACCAAACGAAAATACTACCGATTTGGTCAAAAATTGCTCGATTGGGTACGTAATGAAGGTATACCTGATTTAAGATTAATCCAGCAACCATTGTTACTAGAATTTATTGCTAGTTGGGGTGAGGTTTCCCCTTATACTAAATCTAACCAAGTGCTGATGTTGCGATCGCTCTGGAGTTACGGGAGCGGGGAGAATGTTGGTTATTTTTTAAGGAATATTGCAAGTACCATAAATTACGACAATTTCAGTAATTTACCCAAGGCAGAGCGGTATCTAGAAGATTGGGAGATGAAGAAGCTAGCTAATGCTGCTGTGCAGTTGGGGGGTAAGCACTTGTTGGTGTTTAATTTGCTTTTTTATAGTGGTATGCGAGTTGGTGAAGTGGGACGTGTAACAGTTCCAGGTGATGAACCAAGGCTACCAAAGGAAGATTATCCGGGGTTATATTGGCATAATTTCCAGTGGTATCCTGACCCGACACCAGAGGATAGAAACCGAGGATACTATACGATTAAGTTCCGAGGAAAAGGTGGCAAGTACCGGGAGATTGGGTTAGACCATCAGACTTCGCTCGTTTTCAAAAAGTATCGGGGGATGGCTGGTGATAAGATGCCCGTGTTTGCGAATATGTCGCCTGACCCAAAAAAAAGGGGATTGCCGTTGAGCGACAGAGCGATTAAAAAGTTGATTCAAGATATCTCTGAAACGGCAAAGGTGAAGTTTTCATGTCACTGGTTGCGGCATTCTCATGCAACGAGGGCAGTCGAGCATAAAAATGTTTTTGAGGTGCAAAATCAGTTGGGGCATAGTAAAACCGATACAACCAAGGCTTATGTCCGCACAAAAAAAGACGCAGGCACGGGTACAGTGTTGCCGAGGTTTTGATTAAAAGACCCACTGATAGTAGTGGTTTGTATTTGCCTGATGATGATGAGTGATGGGGTGATTAGTTCTGGAGGGAAATATGAAAGTTCCATTTGAAAAAACTTACCCAAATATTGCTCGTTGGGTAGATGAGCATGAAGGCTGGATTGAAATTGGTTATGACGTAGATAGTCCTCTCAACTCGTTTGTACGCGCACTCGATTGTGGTGGAATGTTTTGGCAAGGAAAAGAAAGTTATGAAAGTTTGGATGCAGCACTGCAAGATTTAAATGCGGGGCTAGAAGCTGTATTAAAAGATATTTATGGCTAGTAGCGATGCCTGCGGCGGGCGGAGCCATCGCCTATATGAATGAATTTGGTTAAGCTTTCGTACTGCTAGAAAGCATTACAATTGGTCAAGCCGCAGTTTAATTATACTGAATGATGTTCACCCATTCTCTGTACCCAGATAATTGGTCAGAAATTGCCAGTTCAGTTAAGCAACAAGCCCAGTGGCGTTGTCAAAAATGCGGGTTGCAGTGCATCCCCTCTGGTGAAAAAACATCAGATTTGACACGTTCAAAACGCCGGGTATACACCCTACAGGTGCATCATTGGGACAGAAACCCATCTAATAACCACAGAGGCAACCTGATAGCCCTATGTAGTGCTTGTCACCTTTTATACCATAGAGGCGGTAAATCAAATGTTTCGCCAGGGCAGTTGTCTTTGTGGTAGGTAAGTATGGATGATGATACTCAAGAACTAATCGCTATCCAACAAGAACTGGAGGGAATCAGCGATCGCCCCCTAAAGATTTTTCCGTCAACCCATCCCCAATTTGATGACGTTTTTGAAGATATTGGCGCTGCTGGATATTATATGCGTGAGGCTGGAATCAGTTCTTAAAACCGTGCAAGGTGATAGCGACGTTCGAGCGTCTGAAGAAACTGAGATTGAGTAAAGAGTATGCGCTTCAATTCCCCTCACCAATCCACTCCCGTCCCGCCTTTTCTGCTGCCTCTGCCGTGTAATAAATCTTACGCTCACCAAATACTGCACCACCAGGGCTAATTACTCGAAATTGCCAGCAGTGAGCATCAGTATAAAACACCACCAAAGTACAACCATTGATGTTGACAACTAGATGAACTGTGGTTTTAGTCATGATGCGGGTGTCGCAACGGTGTTATTTCTGGGGATTATACAATCAGTGATGGCGTACCCGCTCTTTTCGGTGGCGATCGCAGTTTTGATGTCGGAATTGTGGGGCAACTAGAGATGGCGCACCAGCCCTCATTCTAATTGATGGTAGCCAACTTTGCTCTATTCTCAAGGATTTAAATAGCTGGTAATTCTCGATAATTACAATTATCTAATTCTTGAAATTTGGGTAAGGATTTATCGCTAACGCAAGCTTTTAAATACTTGACTTTAATCAGTTTTTCCCCATTCACATAATATTGAGGAAATCCCCTACGGAGAGAACCTTTTTGATTCCATTCTCGATAAATTCCGTGTTCTATACCATTTTGAAAATGCTGTTCTCGATAAATAGTTTTATTATCATCATTCCACCATCGTTCATAACCGTGACGTTCTCCATCTTTGAAATATCTTTCTTCGGAAATAACACCTTTTGCTGAGTACCACAAATCAACACCAGTACCATGATACATTTCGTAACTACCGATGAAATTACCATCATAATCATATTGTTTGGTAATTCCATGTTCTTTTCCATCAACATAAAAGCTTTCCTCCCACAAATTTCCATTATCATGCCAAACGCGAAATAACCCGTGCTTTTTTTCGTTTTTTATCTCATATTCCATATATATTTGATTCTCATCCCAAGCACGATAAGCAATTTTTTCACCGTTGACAAAATAATATGCTGATATGTCATTTTCAGAGTATTTGTTTTTGTTGATTTCCTCAATCGCATTTTTAGGAATTATTTGATGCATATTTTTGCTAACCTTAACAGCGATCGCCCTCCCTCAACTCCCCTCACCTATCCACTCCCGCCCCGCCTTCTCTGCTGCCTCTGCCGAGTAATAAATCTTACGCTCACCAAATACTGCACCACCAGGGCTAATTACTCGAAATTGCCAGCAATGGGCATCAGTATAAAACACCACCATTGTGCAACCATTGATGTTTGCAACTAGATGAACTGTGGTTTTAGTCATCAGTCATTTCTGATGGTTCTAGTTTGACTTGTCTAAATAAGCCCTGACGAATTGCTTTCTCAATTAATTCACTTCTGCTTGTTTCTAACTCTTCAGATACTTTGTCTAATTCAACTGAAGCAGTTTTGGTAAGCATGATTTGATACCGTTTCTTAGTTTCTCTCCAACCATGCTTATTGAGAGATAGCTTAGTTTCTCTCCAACCATGCTTGTTGAGAGATGGCTTAAACCATTCTATAAGTGCTGCTTCAATATCTAATACCAAAGTTGTATCACTGATTTCAATCCAGGCAATCCTGGGGTTCTCAAGAGCCTTACACTCTTTCAATTTATGATGAGCTTGCCATCGAAGCAATAAGCTGTTTGTCTGCCCTATGTAAACTATTTCTTCGCCATCCAATACAAAATATATTGCTTGTTGTGTGGCAAACTTCGCTTGTCAGATAGCTGCACTGATGGCAGAGCAAGCAAATCTATACTTTCAGGACTAATCATCTTTAAAAATCTCCTCCAGCATTAGCGGTTTGCCAGCTAGTTCAGAAGCTAAATCCCTAAGCTTAAAGAGAGTCTCAAACTGCCCACGCTCAAGTTGCCCTTTTTTGGCAGATGACAAGGTTCTTTTGTCCAACCCAGTCATTTCTTTGGCTTTTTGAATAGATAAGTTTTTTTCTTCTGTCCAATAGCGAGAAAGGTCAACATACTTAGGCATGGAAGAACCACATAATTTCTATTTTTCAACTTAATTGACGCACCAAAATCCGCTTTTGGTGCGTCAATACATTAACACGCCAACGCTCTTGATAGTTTTGCTATTAAAAGTACGTTGATGTTTTGATGCGTTAACACGTCAACGTATATAATAAAGGATATAACAAAGGCGATCGCTCTCCCGCCAAGAAGTTGCGATCGCCCTTTGTAAACCCGATTTAAAAGGTCAAACTATGAATCTAATAATAGTGGATGCTCAAGTTCTCGCGCAACTTGAG